>CANBND010000096.1 GCA_947370945.1 Pseudobdellovibrionaceae bacterium
CACCGCCGCCACCGAATCCGCCGCCTTCACGACGTGGACGATCCTCTTGAGGCTTCGCTTCAGAAACACGAACAGGTCTGCCACCAATTTCTTGGCCGTCCATTTTGCTCATTGCTGAATCCGCACCAGCGTCGTCTTCGAATTCGACGAATCCGAAACCTTTACTGCGGCCTGACATTTTATCGATCACGATACGCGCTGATATAACATTTCCAAAAGATGAAAATGCTTGTTGAAGTTCTTCGTCGTTTACGGAGAACGATAAGTTCCCTACATAAAGTTTTTTTGCCATGATTTCCTCCGGGCAATTTTTGTGTTACAGCCCGGAACCTAGAACTCTATCAAACAGAACTCTTGAATTGAACACGGGACTTTATAATTTTATTTTAATCGTCTGATATTTACTGACAATAATTTTTTAACAAGACTGGACTTTTGCCCTAGACTTAAAGCTGCGTATTTCTTTTTAGTGATGATGAGCATGACCGTGTAAGCCATGCGCATGGCCATGCAAAACTTCGTCAACTGTCGCTTCGCGCACCAACATAATTTCAATGTCAAAAACCAGATCCACACCAGACAAAGGATGATTTCCATCAAGCGTCACATGCGTATCAGAAATTTTTGTAACTTTCACGACTTTGACACCTTCGCCCAATTGCAATTGCAAATGCGCACCCATCGTAATTTGAATGTGTGCCAATTCTTCTTTGGGGACTTCCATAATCATATCAGCGCGAAACTCACCGTACGCATCAACGGCTTTTAATGAAATATTTTTTTTATCACCTTCAGACATTTTTGAAAGTTCAATTTCTAAAGCAGGAATAATTTGTCCGCGACCTTCTAAAAAGGGCATCGGCTGATTCGGTTCTGAGGCATCTAAAGTTTCGCCCTGAGAATTTTTTAAAATATAATTAAATGCAATCACGCGCGGATGAGCTTTTTTTGTATCTGTCATGGTATGTCCTTATTACAGTTTTAATTTAGGAATGAACCTAGACCAGTCGAACACTTATATCAACTATAAGTTTTTTTTCTTATTGTTTCAGACTGAAACGCAGTACCATTAAAGTATGTTCGCAGCAGAAGCGATAGGCACAACAACAAGATCACAAACGCCCAGTCTGAAGGCGTTGATTTTAAATGCCAGCTATGAACCACTTCGCATTGTGTCTTGGCAAAAAGCACTGATCCTTTGGTTTCAAGACAAAGTTGAAATTTTAGAATACCACACCAAATTTGTCAGATCTGTTTCAGCAACTTTCGAATTGCCCAGTGTGATTCGCATGAAAAAATACGTGAAGCCCAAACGGATTGATGGCGTTAGATTCTGCAGAGAAAACGTTTACATTCGTGATTTATTTATGTGTCAATATTGCTGCGTGAAATTTGCAGCCAAAGATTTAACAATCGATCATGTGATTCCGGCATCACAAAATGGTCCAAAAAATTGGACGAATGTTGTGACCGCATGCCGCGCATGCAATCAACGGAAAGCCAATCGCACACCTGAAAAAGCAAAAATGCCATTGTTTAAACCTGTCAAAGCGCCAGCGTGGCTGCCAGTTTTAGAACACGAAGTCCCTGCTGACAAAGCTCCGCCTGCATGGAAAGAGTATCTGCGATTTAGCAAAACGTGACTTCATAAAACATTGAAACTTGAAACTTAAAGTTGCAAATTTCAATGTTTTATGAGATCATCTAGGAATGAAAAAAATTCCCAGAGACAATCTTTCGCAACAAATTACAACATTATTCAAATCTCACAAAATAGTTGGCCTAACAGGCCCCAGACAGGTTGGAAAAACAACTCTTGCTAAATACTTATCAAAAAATTTTCAGCTCGATATTCATTTTTTTGATCTCGAAGACCCCACGGACGAAGCATTATTAAATAATCCAAAACTGGCCTTAGAAAAGCTTGAAGGCCTTATTATGATTGACGAAATTCAAAGAAAACCAGAGCTCTTCACATATCTACGAGTTAAAGCCGATTTGATGAAATCGAAATCTAGGATTCTTATTCTGGGTAGCTCGTCAAGAGACCTTATTGAAAAAGCATCCGAATCATTGGCTGGACGCATAGCTTATTTAGAAGTACCCGCATTATCTTTAACGGAAGTTGATCATTCAGATAAATTATTTTATCGCGGCGGATATCCCAGCAGTTTTTTATCGACTAGCGAGGCAAACAGTTTTCAATGGAGAAAATCATACCTTCAATCATATATTGAGCGAGACTTGCGTGATTTGGGAATTGATCTAAATAGTCAAACTCTACGACGTTTTCTGGAGATGTGCGCTGGATATCACGGTCAAATATTTAATGCGAGCGAGCTTGGAAAATCGATTGGATTATCGCATACGACAGTTCGAAAATATTTAGATATTCTAAAGTCTACATTTTTGGTCCGCGAACTTAAACCATGGAGCGAATCGATACTGCAACGTCAAGTGAAACAACCTAAAATTTATATCAAAGATGTTGGTTTACTGTACGTGCTTTTAGGAATTCAAAATAAAAATGAACTCTTAAGAAATCCACGGCTTGGCAGTTTTTGGGAGGGCTTTGCTCTTGATGAACTGATTAAATGTCTGAGTTTAGAAAATGACGCTGTTTATTTTTGGGCCTTGCACCAAGTCGGAGAAATGGATCTTTTTACAAAGTACAAAAATAAACGATTGGGTTTTGAATTTAAATATACAGACAAACCCAGATTTACAAAAAGTATGCAGATTTCACAAAAAAATTTAAACTTAGATTTTATTTTTTATATTTACCCCGGTGATAAAATTTCTGAAATTCAAAAAAATGTATTTGCTGTTCCATTAAATCAAATTCAAAAAATTAAAGCGATGATATGATGGTCGTTCACATTTCTTCAATCGACTGCATCGATTTACGTTCACGTATTTTACGTCCAAACCAACCCATTGAATTATGTCACTTTGCCGAAGATCATTTTGAATCTACTTTTCATTTAGGTATTTTTAAAAATGGAAAAATTATTTCAAATGGAACTTTTATGCAAAATACAAATCCACATTTTACGGAAAATAAAAATGTCTGCCGACTGCGTGGAATGGCGACCGATACGCAATTTCAGGGACAAGGTTTAGGTCGTTTGATCTTAGAAAAAGCTGAGGCTATTTTAACAGAAAAGAACTGCGAAATTTTATGGTTTAACGCTCGTGAAAGCGCGTTTGGATTTTATGAAAAATGTGGCTACAAAAAAATCGGCGATATGTTCGATATCGCCGGAGTCGGACCACACAAAGTGATGTTTAAAAAATTGACTCACTTAATTTAAAGTCACTGCAGCCTGCACGTGCTTTAAAACAATTTGCTCAATAACAGAAAATGCATTTATCGGAGAAATTTTTAATTGATCGGCAATCACAGAAAATACCAACACACCATTTTTAGTTTCAACATAGCCAGCTAAAGCCTTTGTTTGTGCGAGCGTGCCCGTTTTAGCATAAACATGGCCTAATTTTGAAACGGCACCTAAATGATAATTTAAAGTTCCGTATTGGCCAGGTTGTGCCAGAAGTTTTTTAAAAGAATCATAGTTTTGTTCTTTAATAATTTTTTCTAATAGATTTGTTTCAGCACGCACTGTCGCTTTGTTTAAAGCATCACCCGTATCAACACCTGTTGTATTCAAACCGCTACCGTTCACTGGATGAAATTTAGAACTGTCTTCTAAATTTTTGTAAAACACTTTCATCAATTCAACGCCAGCACGAAGTGTTTCGGATTTAGAATCTGAATTCACACCATGCTTTATCGCAACTGACCGCAATGCCGCATCAGCCATCACATTGTCACTGCGATGCAAAAGAGAACTTAAATCCATAACAGGGTAACTTTGCTCTACGAATGCTAAATAACCTGTAAACAATTTTAAAGTCGATGCTGGTTTAATAGCTGTGTTTACATTCATTGAAGACAAAACTGTGCGCCGACCCGAATTGCTGATAAAAATAAATTGCGACGCCCATTGACCTTTGTTTTTTGTTTTCAAGTTTACGAATTCTTGCAAATTGACATCACCAACAGCTCCCGCAATATCAAGAACATCTGAATATTGAATTTCAGTCTGCTGCAATAAAATATTTCCTTCAGTTTGTTGTTGAAACTGAATGGCTTGATCTGTATCGCCGCCAGATTCAGCCTGATCGATGGTTTGTTGCTGAAGCAAGCCTTCCTCTTGAGTCATTTGCTGATTATATTGATCAATGTCAGTTGGCGTTTGCAATTGTGCAAACGATTGGCTCATGACAAAAATTAAAACACATAGAATTGTTTTTACCTTCATAGTAAATCCTCGATTTCCTTTTTATAAAATATAGCATTCATAAAAATTGATTTATTTAAACACGCATCTGAATTTTCTCTGCGCACGACCGCAGATGCAATGCCGACTAAAAAATATTGATTCAGTTTTTGATCAAAATACAAAGCTGGCCCGCCCGAATCGCCAAAGCAAACGCCGCCATTATTTTGGGCCTGGTTAATTTCAAAATTAATTTTCAACAATTGGCTCGAATCAATTGTTACGTTTTTCGTACGCAATTCCCCATTTATAAACGCCGTTGATGATGTGGCGCCAAATCCTATTAAACTTAATTTCGAAATTATCGCTTCAGATTTTAAAATTTGTACAGGAACTGCTTGCAAATCACTGGTTGGATTTATTTCTATGAGCGCAAGATCTTGCCGACTGGTGGATTGATTTTTTTGGATCAGCTTGACCTTAATAATCGGCAAATCAATAACATTTGCATCCGCATCAAAATTTAAAGTTCGGAATGTCACTGACATGTCATCAGTGTTTTTCGCAATACAGTGCGCCGCAGTTAAAATTTGTTTCATTGAAATAAACACGCCCGTACAGATTTCGGTATTTCCCATTAAATCTACAGTTGATATCAATGCCACATGGCTGGCCAAAGTATTCGATGATTCAACAAGCTGACCATTGACGATGTTTGAATTATTTTTGTTTTCGATTAGAAACTGCGACGTCGCTGTTTCTTTTTTACAAGACAGCGTTAGGATCAATAAAAAAGAAGTGCACAGTAATTTCATTGCTGCAAAGAATACTTGATGTCACGGATTATTGTGCAAAAAAATGAAGGCCTTGCCAATTTTTCAGAGTTGTCAAAAGTTTTGACAGCGCTCTGGGAAACTCTCATAATATCAACATGATCGTATCACTTACACACAAATTATTAGTCAAAGAATTTACAGAAATTGTCTCTGAAACGAATGGAATCACGTTGATCGACACTGTCGATTTACTGCTTTCGTCATCATTAAAGAACAAAAACCAAGACGCCTACAGTTGCGTTTTTGAATTTAAAGCCTTATTAAATGCCTTTGTTGCGAATGAAAAACCGATCCAAGATTTATTAAAACATCCGTTCGCACATGTGCTGGAAGAATTTTTCAAGCGATTTCCGTTAAAGTACAACGAAGAACATATTCATTTAACGGGATCATTAACTGCAGATTTTATTTGGCAAAAATTAAAACCGCTGCTTGAAGGTCACGATGCGCATATTTATGAACAAAAAATTAAGCAAGCCTATGGCGACAAAGCTTGGCCGATTAAAAATGCTGAAGACGTCGATCGTTTAATTCGCCTGAAAGACACCGAAGGTTTTTCGACGTATTTAAAAATTCTTTATTTAACAAAATTAATTTTTACTTCACGCCAAGCTCATGCGGATGCGACATATTCAATGGCGTATGAGCTGTATCACAAATACAACGTAGGCCAAGTGCGTTTAAAATTTTCATTAAGCCGAGTCACGGCTGATGCTTCGGAACAGATCCCAGGTATTGATGATGTCACATCTGAAGATGTTGTATTGGGTTTGTACGAAGGATTTTTGTTGTTTCAACAAGAATATCCTGACTTTAAATTTATTTTATCGCCCTCATTTCGTAAGGAAGCTTCGTTTTTTGATTCAGCCAAATATAAAAACCGCAAAGAACATTTTGCTGCTCAGGTTGATGAAATTATTGACCTGACTGAACGCTATCCTGAATTAAAAAGTGTTTTGAACGAAGTCGACACTGTTGGTGATGAACGTGAAATGTACCGCAAAGAACATTTTTTCGAACTGCAATCTGGCCTTCGTAAATTACAATACAAAGGTTTTAAAATCAGATCTCATCACGGTGAAACATGGCACACATTACGTCGTGGCATACAGGCCGTCGATAATGCCATGAATATTTGGCATATTGATACGCTTGAACATGGAATCAGTCTGGGAATTAACCCTAACAGATATTTTCATGAATTATATCAGCGCGTGATCAAACAAAACATGGACAACAAACCGGTATTACCCAACACAACAGATTTTAAAGAAATCAACGAATTGGATTGGGGAAATAATAAAATCGTCCTTGAAAAATTATTGCGTGGCGACACACTTTTAGAAAAAGAGCGCACGCAATTTTTAAAAGCCAAATTTCATACAGCACGCGAAGTTGAACAATATCAACATGATGTTTTAAATCGCTTGATTCAAAAAGGCGTATCACTTGTGACATTGCCGTCGTCGAATAATAAATTAACTGGTAAATTTCAAGATTACAAAGATCACCCATTTTCTTGGTGGGAGAAAAAAAATGTTCAATTAGGCGTAGGCACTGATAATTACATCACGCTGAATACAAATTTTATTCAAGAAATGGTGATTTTATTGTTAACAGATTCGCACAATTTAAAAATAACTAAATTATTAATGGTGACGACTGGTGAAACACGCAGACCGTATTTAAGTCAGCTGTTGTGGCGTATGCGTAAAGACATCAGCAAAGGCGCTGATGTTTTCTAAATTACTTCAATCGCGCGGCTGGAAATTATCAATGATTTTATTTCTGGGTTTTGCCAGCGGATTGCCGTTGGCATTGACCGGTCAAGCCATGCAGGCTTGGTTAACAGTTGAAAAAATTGATATCGCAACGATTGGTTTTTTTAGCTTAGTGGGTTTGCCGTACACATTTAAATTTTTATGGGCTCCGCTGATGGATCGTTTTGAAATTCCTTTTTTCGGACGCAGACGCGGCTGGTTGGTGATTTCGCAATTATCAATTGCAGGTGTTTTAGTTTTACTTTCAACAATTTCACCCAGTCAAAATACGCAAACGTTTGCATTGGTTGCTGCACTGATAGCATTTTTATCTGCTTCACAAGACATCGTCATTGATGCGTATCGTACAGATACATTATTACCCTCAGAGCGCGGCGCTGGCGCATCACTGGGCGTTTTAGGTTACAGATTGGCAATGATTTTATCTGGTGGAATCACATTCGTTTGGGCTGACGCAAATGGAAACAATTGGTCGTGGTCAAAAATTTATTTAATTATGGCCGCTGTTATGGCCGCTGCAGCAGTGCTGTCGTTATTATTCTTACCCAGTGTTTCTAAAAATAACATTGCACCTAAAACAAATGCTAAAAATGATTTGATCGGATTTTTCGCCCTCGTTATTGCAGTTGTGATTGGATACCAATTAACAACGAAGATCGCGTCGCCATTGATCGAGAAAATGTTTGATCTGACAAACGCGAACAATAAAAAATGGGCTGATATGTGTTCTCTGCTATTCGGCCTAGGTATCACTTTACCACTGGGTTGGTTCGCATCACAAAAGGCAAAATTTGAAACACTGAACATTTCTTTGAAAAATTATTTTTCGATAAAAGGTGCTGTCAGTTTTTTAGTATTTATTATTTTATATAAATTAGGTGATTCATTTGCGGGAACTTTACTGACGCCATTTTTAATAAAAGGTGTCGGCTTCACAACGGCTGAAATTGGCGTTGTGAATAAGGTGATCGGAATGTGGTTAACTATTGGCGGAGCTCTATTGGGCGGCGCTGTCATGGTCAAATGGGGTTTGTTTAGATCGCTGTTTGCTTTTGGAATTTTACAAATGATTTCAAATTTAGGTTTTTGGCTTTTAGCTGTATCCGGCAAAGGTGCTTGGGGATCATTTTCATTACCTGCTTTTGATTTTTTAATTGTTTCGTTAAAAGAAGCCACACAAGTTGATTGGCTGTTATTATTTAGTATCGGCGCCGAAAATATTACGGGCGGTATGGGGACAGCCGCCTTCGTCGCGTTTTTAATGGCATTGTGTAATCAAAAATTTTCAGCGACTCAGTATGCCCTATTGTCTGCGTTCTCGGCTGTCGGCCGCGTTTGGGTGGGACCGTTAGCCGGAGTTTTAACTGATTCTATAGGTTGGTCTTCGTTTTTTATTTTCTCGACGATTGCCGCAATACCAGGTCTTGCAATGCTGTACAAAATGAAAGATCAGATTCAAAAATTGGAAACTCCTGATTTAACAAATTTAGCCGAAGATTAATTCACATATTGCGCATTCATTTAAAGTATTATTTTTCGCAAACAAAACCAGGCGATAAATAACTGTCTTTTTCAGATTCAGAACTGGGACGACGTAAAAAAACCGAGCCCTTTTCAATCGTCATTTTTTGTAAACATTTATTCAAATTTTCCAGCGATGCCAATTCAAGTTGATCTGATTGCACATGATACGATGTAAATACATACGTTAAATCCACAGAACCTGAATTTTTTTTACTGATTTCTTTTTCGCCGTCAATTTTAATGCCCGTTCGCAATTGTTCATCATTTTCAACACCAAAAAACTGAATTAATTCGGCTTGTTTGCTGTTTTCATTTATTTTTTTCAGCCATAAATTCAAATGCGACTGATTCATCGGTAACTGGTTCATTGTTTTAATTTCGGACGCATATTGATTTAATAATTGCGCCATCACAAATTTTCCATTCGGCAATTTTTCAAACGACAATTCATGCGTAAATTTAAAAAGCGCTCCGCGTTCTGCTAAATACGTCAGAAAATCGGGCGAGAAGTTAAAACGTGCGACATCTTTTTTGTCAGTCGAATTTTCAAGAGCTGTTTGAACTTCGGCTGTTGTTGGAAATTCAAATTCTGTTTTTACTATGTCACGACCGACATATTCGGCCAACGTTCCCTGACACGGCAAATTTGTGGCGCGAACGACTTTACCACGGCTTTCAGATTTGACGTACTGAATTTTTAATACAGAAACTTGGTCCATATCTTTTTGAATTTCAATCGAAGGCGCATCGCCTTTTTTCATTTCGATCACATGAATTTTTGAATATAATTCTGGTTTTGATCTAAAAATATTTAAATATACAGATAATTTCGAAGCCCAAAATGGTGTTTCAAAATGCCTGCAACGATAATCAATTTCTGTTTTTTCAACTTCATTCAAAGTCTCTGTTGGCAGATAAAATAAAATTTTATTTTGAGCAGCAGAAACCAGGGATTGTTTCATTTGTGAATTTGAATAGACCTCTGAAACTGATGATGGCATTCGTAAATCGTCCGAAACACAAGCTGCTAAAAAAATAAAAAATGCAAATAAACTGAACCGCAATACAGCCATCCTGGCCTCCTGTAAAAACAATTGAACACATCAACTGCTATTTATTTTACCTTTAATTTATTCAAAAAAAAAGCGGCATCATTTTCGCTAGACGAAAGAGACATATCAAATTTTGCCAGCGTTCTGACAACGTCAAAATGTGGATAAACAGCCTGAGGGGGATTCAGACGTGCTTACACAATTTTTCTTAAATTTTTTCGCCGGACGTTCGTCGACATTTTGGAGCCCGATGCGCCTTTTTTGTCTATTGGCTCTACAGCTAATTTTACTTTTTTACACAGCCCAAAGTTTTGCTTTAACGACTGAAACTCTGCCAGAAAATATTTATAGCCCCGCATTCAGATACGGACAGATCAATGGTCTGGAGGACCGCTACACAGAAAATGGCAAGCTTGTGCGCCTGACTGATTATAAATCAATTCAATTTGACTCTGATACTTTGGCAAAATTTAATGCAAAAGCGAATGAGTTGATTGCAACATTGAATAAATTTGGCCTCTACAAAGCCGGTGATTTATTTAATTTGGGTACATTGCAAATTGAAACAAAACCAGAAATTAAATATTTCGCACCCATATTGGCTAAAGGAATTTCTGAAACTTGGACAATCGCGTTGGGATTACCCGTCATTAAATATTCAAATCAAATCAGTCTAAGTCAAAAATTTTCAAACATAGATTATTATAATCAGTTCCGCGGATTATCGCCTGAATTAGATCAAGCTTTGGATACAGATTTAAGCCTAGAAACACAAAAGGTGATCTTGGCCAAAGGTTATCAACCGCTGCAATCACAACAAAAACAATT
>CANBND010000097.1 GCA_947370945.1 Pseudobdellovibrionaceae bacterium
TTCGGAATTCACGCTGACGGCACTGTCGTCCCGTGCTGTCTTGATAAAGAAGCGTCTATTCCATTAGGCAAAATTCAAGAAAATACAATTTTAGAAATTTTAGACTCTCCGCGAGCAAAAAATATTTTAAAAGGTTTTAAACAAAATAAACTGATCGAAAATTTATGCCAGCGCTGTCAGTATATCGAGCGCTTCGTCTAAGATCCTCTGAAGTTCACGGAAACTGTCAAAGTTTTTACCACTAAATTCATCATTCCAAAAATGAATGTCTGATTGTGAAATTTTAAAAAAATTGCTCTGGTATTTTTCAAATTTCATTTATTCTGATAACAACGAAAAGAGGCTTTATGAAAAATTCTCTGCAAAAATTTATTTTTAGCTCTACAATGATCCTGCTGGCATCCAGCACTTCTCTCTCGGCAGTCTTTGTGATTCCGACCGATACGCCGGTCATCATTCCTACAGATTGTAATTTCAACGGAGCCGTCGTAGCCGATGGTGCAAGCGTCTCTGCATTTCAAAATTCAACGGTCGGATTCGGCAACAGTTGTATTTCTGAAAATCGATTGTGTACCGCCGGAGCTTTATCTGGCAGTTACACTTTTGCAAATTGTTCTGTGGGTGCTGCGGCCAGCTGTTTGTTTAACGGAGTCACAATTAACCATGGCGATTCTGTAACAGGTTACACATCATCAACTGTGGCCTACAACCAAGTTTGTTCAAGCGTTGCAGAAACCAGAACATGTAACAACGGAGTTTTATCAGGCAGCGCAACATTTGCAAGTTGCAACACCAGCGCCGCACGCTCATGTTTATTTGACGGAAAAACAATTCTGAGCGGTGATTCAATCACGGGTTATCAAACATCGACATCACAATTTGGGGGATCTTGCACATCAGAATCCCGAGTCTGTACCGACGGTACCTTGTCAGGTTCATTCGCTTTCGGTTCATGCACAGTGGATCAACCGGCAAGTTGTTTATTGAACGGGCGCACATTAGCACACGGTGAAGTTGCCGTGGCCTTTCAATCCTCAAGTGCAAACTTTGGTGCAACATGCACACAAGAAAACAGAACTTGTAACAACGGAGTCTTGTCAGGATCTTATCTTTTTGATTCATGCAGCGTGAATACACCGGCTTCATGTTCTTTAAATGGTACAACAGTTTCACACGGAAGTTCTGTGATTGCATTTGAATCTGCAAACGTCAATTTCGGCCAAGTTTGCAATTCACAAGCACGATCATGTTCAAACGGAATTTTATCTGGTTCATTTTCAAATTCAACATGTGCCGTTACTGCAGCCGCTGATTGTACACTGAACGGAAAAACAGTCGCTCATGGCGCAAGTGTTACAATGTTTACGTCTGCGAATGTACCTAATGGGCAAATATGCCAATCTGAAATTCGCTCGTGTTCAAACGGAAGCTTATCAGGAACAGCCGTTTATGATGCGTGCACAGTTACACCAGTAGTTACACCTCCAGTGATTGTCATTAACCCGCCACCATCATGTACATTCAACGGAAAAATTTATCCTTCAGATGCAATGGTCAAAGCTTATCAATCAGCAACTGTGGCGTTCGGTCAAACATGTGTGGTCGAATCTCGACAATGTTTAAATGGCGCATTCACGGGATCATTCACGAACACATCGTGCTCGGTGGATGCCGCTGCAGGTTGTTCATTAAACGGAAAAACTATTGCACACGGTGCCTCAGTCACAGTGTTCACAGCATCAAGTGTTCCTCCAGGTCAAGTTTGTAAATCAGAAGTACGATCATGCGCGAATGGTGTGTTAAGCGGTTCCGCAGTTTCAGAAACATGTGTTGTGCAAACGCCTCCTCCTCCACCGCCGCCCATTGATCCCGGTACTGGTGGCGGATCTGGTGGTGGTTCTTGCCAGCAGACATCAATGATTTGGGAATTTCCGAAAGATTGTAAAGGTCAATGTGGTCATGCGAACGGATTAAAAAAATCGCGCATCAGTCGAGATGGTGGCAAAAAATGGCTTGTGATTCAGAACAACGAATTACCTGATGATCTGAAAGAAGTTTATAATTACATGCTGAAACAAAACGGAAAAAATTCATGTGGCCGCCCAAATGTGAATTATACAAATTCAAAAAATGCAGGCTACGTTGTTTTAGATATTAAAAAAATTCCAGATTGCAAAATATGCCGCTTTGTCGAGGTCGAACAAGAACGCGAAGAACATCACGGCATGTGTGGTCGCCATAAAGACAACGAACACAAAAAAGTTCTGAAATTTATCTGCGGAGAAATTAAAAAGAAAAAACATCATGAGCACGGTGACCATGACGACGACGATCGCGACGATGACAGAGAACATGACCGCGATGACCGTGGACGCCGCGGACACGACAGACATTAATTATCTGGCTCGGCTCGAAAAAAATAAAAAGAGGAAGCCCAAAGCTTCCTCTTTTTATTTTTTAAATTTTAGAATCTGAAAATTTACTTAGAAATCAATCTTGTTAATTCATTCCACTTCGTGGCCTGACTAAATTTCAACTGATCATAACGAGCCTGATCGCCACTTGCATAACTTGGCAACCAAATTGAAATCCCGGTTGCATTGCTGAATGAACTTGAATTGTCTGATGTTAAAATTAATTTTTTCAATGACGTTTGTACATCTGAAAGACCTGCAATATTTTTTGCAAATGAAACTGTTTTTAAACGTTTCGTAAAATCACCTAAGTCTGCGTAATCAGAATACGTAAAGCTTTGCGTGTATCCAGCTGTCTTTTTTAATTCAGCCAACTGAGTATTGCTCACGTTTAATAAACTTTTTCCCAAACTTGTCACTGCGGCGTAAACAACATCCAACTGACTCAGATCCCATGCCGCAAATGTCACAGATTTCGTTCCGTACACACCACCACTATATGAAGCTAAATATTCTTTACTTAATAGCACAGAAACTTCGGCAGGTGTCATCGTTGGTTTGGCTGCCCATTTTTTTAAGAATGGCAAATACGGCCAACCTTCACCTGGTTCTGTTTCTTGCGAACCTACGAAATAATCCACATCACCCTTCATCTCGCCAGCGACTTCGATCATTTGCATTAAACATGCATCGCTGCCATAAATTTCTAAATTGTGACCTAATGTTTTTTTCATTTCACTGATGGCAATTCCTAATTGCTCAGTTGTGATATGATTACCAGAGGCATCATCAAATGAAATATCCATCGGTTTAATATCAATCACTGAACGATGCCAACCGCTGCCGTGATTCCAAACAGATACGAAGTAATGTTTCGCCGGATAATTTGCAGCACCCCAGTTTACGAATTGAACTAAATTTTTATAATCACCCATGTCGTGATTATCCATTTCCATCACTGCTGGACTTGTCACTTTTGATGAATCCGTTGATTTCTGAATGTACATACGTTTTGTTTTTGTTGTGGATTCACTACCCCACTCGACAACAACATTTAAATCTTTTGTTGATCCGACTTTTTCCATATCGATAATATTTTGATCCGCAAACGGACTTAAATTATTATGACCGTTAACAAATACTAAAAACGTCCATTCTTTTTGCGCAGCGGGTGCGGATACTTTAGCAAACGCAGTCGTTGCCAAAAAAAAGAAAATAGCTGTCATTGTGGTTTTTAAAAGAACCATGCTTCCTCCGGTGGTTTGTTTTATTGTGCCCACTTAGGATCAGTTCTTTTTGTTTAACTGAGCAGACTAGTATTCAAATTTTGATCAGTTCCAGACTGAAACTAGTTTTTGTGATAGGAAATATTTTCTTCTATTTTCAAAAAGACACGATGAAGGTATTGATCCATCCAGCGCTTTTTAAAATTTGTATTTCTGTCAGATAAATCCATTTTTGAAAAATACCCCATATGACCGCCATATTTTGAATACGTCACATGAACTGATTCTGGCCAAGTTAAATTTTTATAACTTTCAAATGAAACAAACGGATCATCCATGGCTGTTAATACAAATGTCGGCGTTTTAATATTTTGAATATATTTATAGGTGCTGCAGTTTTCATAATAATCTTCTTTATTTTCAAAACCCGATTTCTTGGCCGTAAATGCGTCATCAATTTGATGCATAAAACCTGTTAACGGAATTTTAAAATTATAATTTTTTTTCAAACTGATTCTTAATTTTTGGTAAAAACGAAAATCATACAATTTTGACAAACCTTTTGTTAATAAATCTGCGGCGCGCGCTAAATCAATCGGCGCATTCACAACCACAGCGTAGTCAGGCTTGTGTTCACCATAGCGTTCGCAAATTAAATTTAATAAAATACTGCCACTCATCGAAAAGCCATTGGCAACTTGAATCGAATTTTTAAACCGCTGACGTAAATATACAATAATATCAGAAATATCTTCACCTCGGCCCGAATGATAGGGTTTTTGTGCCAATCCTTCGGCTAACCCCGAACCCCTGTGATCAACCAAAACAACCGACCATCCTAAATCGTAAGCCACGCGCGCCGTTCGCTGCATATAATCAGATCTGTGATCACCCGCCAAGCCATGATAAAGACTTAAGACAATATTTTTTTTATTTGGATTGTTATTTTCATAAATTTTCAAAGCACATTGATCACCGTCAGAAAATTTAAAGTATTCAACTTGGTGTTTTTCTTTAAAATCTGCCGTCGGCACAAAATGACCGATTAATGTTTGCGAATGCCCGGTTTCGCAAGTGAAAAAAGGCAAACGCAATGGCTCAAGATCTTGAATATCTAATTTCAGATCAGAAATTACCAAATCTGAATTCTTTCTTTTTCATTTAAAAATAATTTGTTTTTTGACGTACAACTGAAAGCTTCTGCAAAACCGCTTTGATGCTTAACTTGTTCATTGATACGCGCCTCACCTAAGCTGTGTGGGTCCGTTTTTAACCACATCTCTTTTGTTTTTTCACGCGCCACTCCACACCATAATCTGGCATAGGCTGTAAAAAATTTCTTTTTATCATCAATACTTCCCTTGTTTTCAGGGAATGCCGCATGATAACCAAAACTTAATCCCACCAAATCCGCAACGTTTTCACCCAATGTTAATTCGCCGTTGTGACCGATTTTATTAAATTGCGCGATCATTTTTTCACCGCGAGTTTTAAATTTTTTAACGTCTTCGTCGCTCATCCACTGTTTTAATTTTCCGTCGGCATTAAATTTTGAACCTTCATCATCAATCGCATGACCCATTTCGTGACCTACGACAGCTCCAACAGCACCCAAGTTTTCAATCACATCACCTTCGGGTACAAAAAATGGATATTGTAAAATTCCAATCGGCATTACAAATTTATTTTTATCTGCCGAATAATAGGCGTTCACAGTTAACGGTCCCATACCCCAAGCCTCTTGATTCACACCCTTACGTAATTTTTCAAATGATCTTTTATGTCCCAACAAAGCCATTTTTTTACCATTCGCATAGGGCTTGTCAGAACTGTATGTTTGAATCGGTTTAAAATCCCATTCTTTATCTGTCGTCGGTTGAATAATTTGTAATTTCGCTTTTTCAATTTTTTCTAAAGCACCTTTTTTGCTTTCAGCAGATAACCATGTATTTTTCTGAATACCATCTAAAATTGAAGCGCGAATTTTTGTTGCGACATCAACCATTTTTTGTTTCGGAAAATTCGGAAACAATCGTGGTAACATTTCTTGATCTAATTCACGATTAAACGCGCCCATCACAGACATCGTGCAACGCTCTTGACGATCGGGTCTTGTCGGAGCTCCACCTAAAAATTTATGACTGAAAGCCAAACGTTTTTTAAATAATTCAGGAAACGCATCATCCATAAATCCACGGGCGCTGCGATAAATAAACATATCACGCAAAACTTGTAAATTTTCTGATTTTAATTCTTTCTGAACAAATTCAAAACTTTCCGGAATAAAATCGCGAACCAATGTTGAATCTGGGATATTTTTTTTGAAAAACTCTTCCAAACCAATCACATTTGTACGTTTGAAAAACTCTTCGCGTGTCACATAGCGTGGCTCGGTGTAACGTGTTCTAAAGTCAGCAGGTTTTGGGTACGTGTCTTTGAAGCGTTTTTCAAAATCAATAATCGCCTGTGCACGTTTGATGTGAACGTCGTGATTTTCTTTAGGATATATTGTATCAAAAAACTCAGCCATCAAATCGCGAAATGCAGATATCAATTCAACATTGTCGTAATAACTGTGCTCAGGTAAAAACATAAAACCTAAATCAAACGTGACATCATAAATTTTGGGATCATCAATATTTGGTGACAAATCATAACCTACGAAAGACCATTTTTCATTCGTCATGCCGGCTTTGTTAAATGAAATGTAATCTTTGATGGTTTTCATTTTTGCAGCGTCATTGATTAATTCTTTGACTAAATTTCGTTCTTCATTTGCCGAAGATTTCTCATTCATACACGCTTTATAATAAGCCTTCATTTGAAATGCGCGCGGAGGCAGTTTTTTTTCTGAATCAATATTTTTAAAAAAAGTTTTCTTTTTTTCTAAAATTCTTTCATCTGAATCATCAAAAGCAAATGTGTGTGCGCTGCGATCTTCACGCAGTTTAAAATTTTTCTCAACATCTCCACAAACATATTGATGAAAATCATCACACGGATTTACATCAGTGCTAAATTTAAAATCACGTTTTTCTGGAATTGCAGATGATGGGCTGCTCACTTCGGCATTTACTGATTGCGAAAAATTGACCACTGATAGCAATAAAACTAGAGCAAAGACTTGATGCATTTTAAATTCTCCTTTGAATTGATAAATTCTGTCAGCAATCTATAAAACTTTGAAGCTTTTTTTCCACAGACTAGCCTATGGCGCAGCAACTCAAATGTTGAATGCATGACAGCGCATATTTTTAAGCGCATAATAACTTTTTAACTAACTCATACTTTAACTCGCGCAGGAGGCCACAATGATCAGTCAATCTACAGTTCCATTTATTGATTTAAAATCTCAGTACAAAGTATTAAAAACGAATATCGACGCTCGCATTCAAAAAGTCTTAGATAGCGGCGCCTACATTGGTGGTCCTGAAATCGCCGAGCTCGAACAAAAACTTGCTGCTCACACGGGAACAAAACATTGCTTGGCAGTGGCCAGCGGCACTGATGCGTTATTGTTGCCGCTGATGGCGCTTGGCATAGGCAAAGGTGATGAAGTGATCACAACTGCATTTTCATTTATTGCCACGGCTGAAACAATTGTTTTAGCCGGAGCAACTCCTGTCTATGTTGATATCGACAAAAAAACTTTTAATATCGATGTGAAAAAAATTGAAGCTGCAATAACTCCAAAAACAAAAGCGATCATGCCAGTTTCACTTTATGGCCAAGTTGCTGACCTTGACGAAATTAACGAAATTGCAAAAAAACATAATTTATTTGTCATCGAAGACACCGCTCAATCTTACGGAGCAAAATACAAAAATTCCAAAAGTGGCGCTTGCACAATCGCCGCCGGCACTTCATTTTATCCAGCAAAACCTTTGGGTTGCTACGGTGATGGCGGAGCCATTTTTACAAACGATGATAAACTTCATATCGCAATGAAAGAAATTCGCGAACACGGATCAGAAAAACGTTACTACCACACACGCCTTGGTGTAAATGCACGTCTAGACACTATCCAATGTGCAATATTATTAGCAAAACTTGAACGCTACGATTGGGAAGTTGAAGCCAGAAATAAAATTGCAGAAAAATACACGACTGCTTTTATTGGTTTAGAAAAATTTGATCCCATGTTTTCAACACCGTTGGTTAAAACTGGCAATGTCAGTGTTTGGGCGCAATACACTTTAACAATTACAAATCGCGAAATTTTTCAAAAGAAAATGCAAGAACTTGGAGTACCGACGACGGTCCATTATCCAATGACGATGCCTGATCAACCTTGGTACAAAGCGAACACTCCACTGAACCACGATATTACAAATTCACGTTGGGCCGCAAATCATGTGATCAGTCTTCCGATGTTTCCAGATATGACAGACGAACAATCTCAAACTGTAATTGCGGCCGTTAAAACTGCTGTCGAATTTTCAATGAAGGCGATGTAATGACTGAATTTAAACCGCTTACAAAAACTGTAACGCTTGAATCAAAATTTGGTAACATCACTTGGGGCGACGGAAAATCATTCGTGCTTTTTGCAGGCCCCGATATCATCGAAGATGATGCGATGGTGATCGAAACAGCCAAAGAAATTAAGCGTGTCACAACAAATTTAGGAATCCCTTGGATTTTAAAGTGCTCATTCGATAAAGCCAACCGTCAAAGTCTTAAAAGCTTTCGTGGCCCCGGCATGTCCAGCGCTTTAAAATCTTTAGAAAAAATTAAAGTCGAAGTCGGTTGTAATTTTATCACTGATGTTCACGAAACAACTCAAGTCAAAGAAACAGCACAATACGCCGAAGTTTTACAAATTCCCGCATTCTTATCTCGACAAACTGATTTGATGGTTGAAGTTGCAAAAACAAATCGAGTTATTCATATTAAAAAAGGCCAATTCCTTGCGCCATGGGATATGAAAGCCATCGCACAAAAAGCCGTGCAAACAGGAAATGATAAAATATTACTTTGCGAACGCGGAACTACTTTCGGATACAATCGCCTGATCAATGACATGACGGGTTTAATTGATATGCGAAATCTTGGATTCCCCGTCATTATGGATTGCACGCACTCAACTCAACTTCCGGGTGCAACAGGAGAATCCAGTGGTGGCCGCGGAGAAATGGTTTGGCCTTTGGCGCGCGCTGCAATGGGCGTTGGTGTTGACGGAATTTTTGTCGAAACCCATCCAAACCCAGCTGTTGCGTTATGTGACGGACCAACATCGTTGCCACTTAAAAATTTAGAAACAGTTTTAAAAAACTTAAAAAATATTTTTAATACACACACGCAAAGTTAATAGTGAAAAAGCTGATCCGTCCTGCTGTTGCAATTATTTTATTACTCCTGTTATTCCGAACAGGACTCATAAAAATGGATCAGCTGAAAAGCTCTGTTCAAAATACGCAACTGATGATTTCAGGATTTTTCCTGATCGGTATTCAGTTGATTTTTTTTATGCTTCGCTGGCAAATCATTGTTAATTTTTATAAAAAAATCGCATTCCAAAAAATATTTAAATTAAATCTCATCAGTCAGTTTTTTAACATTTTTATTCCGGGTGGCGTCGGCGGCGACATCGTCAAAGCGCTCGAACTCTCCAACTCAGAGAAAATCCCCAAACAATCAACGATTGCAACTGTTGTCATCGATCGCATATTAGGCTTATACTGCATGATTTTATTTTCGACGCTATTTTTGCTGATTGAAATTAATCAGCCCGTTGATATTAAAAAATATTTTTACACCAGTCTTGTAATGCTCATTGCCGCAACTTTCGGATTGCTATTTCTAAATCGTATTATTTCGATCCTCAAATTTTTCACACAGAAAATTAAATCTAAAGTAGCTCTAAAAATGATAGAAGTGCTCGAAAGTATTTTTACAGGCCTTAAATCCGCCTCAAATTTAAAAACACTGTCAGCGGTTATCCTTCTTAGTTTCTTAGCTCAAGTTTTTTCAATCTCATTTATTTATCTTGTCGTTCAATCCATCGTACACGATGCCCCGTCATTATTTTTATTTTTCCCGCTGGCCTGCTTTGCCTTTATGGCCTCGTCGATCCCCATAACACCGGGTGGCATTGGCTTTGGCCAAGCCGCATTTTATTTTATCTTTTCAGCTTTCGGCAAAGACACCGCAAACGCCGTAGTTATTGGCATAAGTCTACTGCAATTATTTAATCTCATATTCAGCTTGCCTGGCGCCTATTATTTTACAAAAATATCAAAAACAAATTAACTCAATAAAAACTTAATTTGCGCGTAACCTTATGTTTCAAAAAAACTAAAACTGAAAGAGGTCTGACAATGACACTTCTGATAAAACAACTGATCAATTTTATTCGCATGCTCCATTCCGAAGACGGAACAAAA
>CANBND010000098.1 GCA_947370945.1 Pseudobdellovibrionaceae bacterium
ATCTTTGGGCCAAAGTGCTCGGAGGTTTCATGAAGTTTTTAATCACAGCCATATTCGTTTTATCTGCACAAACTATATTCGCGGGAATCACCGAAAACCAAATCGAAATTAAAACTGAAAATAATCAAATCACAGTTACGCCAAAAAAAGATTTTCATATTAATGATAAGGCGCCGGCCAGCGCCACGTACGACAATCTTGAGGCTATTTATAAACCGCAAATTAAAACCGAACAGAAATTAGTATACAAATTTTTACCAAAAATTAAAAAAGCGAATTTAAAATTCTTTGTTTGCGATGATGCTAAAACGGTTTGCGAACAGCACGAAAAATCTATTCAGATGGCAGACGGCACGATTCAGACAGATGGCAAGGCTGTGAACGCTGCGGCAAACAATCAAAAATACGTTGATACAAAAAAACCAACGCTCTTAATTTTTTCAGCCCCATGGTGTCCAGCATGTATTCGCATGAAAACTGAAACGTACACTCAAAAATCAGTTGAGAAAGTATTTTCTAAACTGAACGTTCAAAAAATAAATATCGATCTTGTCGAAAGCGAAAAAATCAGCGATCAATTTCATGTGAAAGCGATCCCAACACTCATTTTATTAAACACAAAAGGCGAAGAAATTTATCGCTGGCTTGATTATCAGCCAGCCGACCTTTTTGCAAAAGAACTGGTGGCTGAATCAAAAAATTCAGAATCAATGAGTCAAACAAAAGCCAAGGCCGACGCTGGCGATTTGATGGCTGCAAAAAAATTAGCAAAAATTTATTCAGGCCAAATGGACTGGGTCAATTCTTCGAAATATTTTTCAACATTAAAAGATCAGGATAGCATTAATCAAAAATTAAATGCAGATGTAAATGCTTTGTCAGATGATAAAGATAAAGATGAAAAAACTAAAAAAGAATATTTGGATACGCTTGAAAAATCAATCGCACTAACATCATCAAAAGTTGATCAATTGCGCTGGAAGCTTGATTTTTTTGAAACAAAAGATTCGAAAATTGACGATCAAAATAAAAACACATTGCAAAAAGCAATCTCTGATTTAAATGAAATTTTAAAAGACAAAAATATTGTAAAAATTTATTCTGAATCAACAGTTGGCGATATGACGGGTTTTGAAAACGTCGAAACGCTGGATATGCGGTCGCGCGCCGAGGCTTTGCTACAGCAAGATGCGGCTCAAAAATTATCTAAAACTGAAATCGTTCAAATTATCTTGGCTAAAAAACACAACGTGAATTTTCCGGGCCAAATGATTAATTCAATCGGATATTTAAATCAGGCTGGTAACAGCGCAGAAGCAGAAAAATTAATTCAGCAACTTGTTGAAAAATATCCGAAAACATATGTGTATCATCAGCGTTATGCCGGACACTTGTTAAAACAAAAACGTCCTGCCGAAGCACTGAAACAAATCGATGAGGCCCTTCATTATACTGAGGGAAATTTGCCGCAATTAAACGTAGTGAAAATTAAAATTTTAAAAGCGCTGGATAAAAAACCAGAAGCGCTTTTGTTAACTGAAGAAACTTTAAAGTTGATTGATGTTGCGCCTGAAAAATACAAGCGCACAAAGGTCACGTTGATGGATTTTCAAAAAGAATTTTCAAAAAAATAAAATTACTGTACCCTGTCCGGAGAAATTCCGTAAAAGACTTCGTCCAAATAAAGCAAAAGTGATTCGCGCAATTCTTCAATTGTCATTGTGTTAGGGTCGACCTCTAGCGCGCGAAATGCTGCGAACAGCTCTGTTTCAATGATGTCCTTGTCGATTTTTGAATGTTCAGAAAATTTATCTAAAACTCGTCCCATGCTCGCCTCCTGCTTACTTTGGGTTTTCTGTTTAACTAGAAAATGTTTTACTTCGAGTCACCAATCCATGGCTACTCAGCTCGTATTACTCTGACAGTTTTATCAAATCAAAGGGTTAGTCGACTTTCAATTTTATATGTCCTATTTTTTAAAAGATTAGCCCCATGGCTAGTCTGGCCGATAAAAGCCGTCACTGCCGTCTCAGAATTAGACAGTTAGAATCTTTAAAATCAATATAGCGATTTTTAGGGCGGCACAACTGTTGTAATAGGACTTAGCAGCAGCACGTTGTCGGGAATTACTTTGGAAGGGCCGTTATGAGAAAGTTGTACGTTACAGGAATTTGCACGTTGGCGTTAACGGCGCTTTTTATTTTTTCTGCATCAGTCGGTCAAGCCGGCGAGGCTTTGAAAACTATCCCCGCAATAACTCAAAAAACAAATTCAGCAAAAAGCTACAGTGAATGGAAAACTTTAATGGTTGAGGCGGCTGAACAGCGCGTGCAAAAAATCAAACTAACTTTGGAACAGCAACGCCAGGCTTCAGGCGTAAACACAGACCCTAATTTAAGAAACCAATTATCTAAGGAACAGCTTCAAGCAACGATTGCTTCAGAGCTAACCATTAGCGATTATTTTGCGGGCTATTTAAATAAGCAATCAAACATGCAAGACGCAATTAAATCGGTCGCGGGCAAGCTGACGAATGACGAAGTCGCAGAACTTATGTCAGCTTATGCTTATAATTTTAACAAAAACACGATGCAACCTCTGAAGTCAGCCTCTGACGCGGCTGTTAAGGGCTCGTTCGAGTAAATTTAGAACTAAATTTCTTATAAACAAAACCCCCATGACCTTGACAGTTAATGAATGCAATTCACATTTCATGCACGTATAAGTTGAATTGCAAAAACACATTAACTAACCAGACCTGATAATAGGGTCTGCATTATTTGGGGAGATTCAAATGGCAAAAACAGAATTGGGCGTACGCCCGTTACACGACAGAATTTTAGTTCGCAGAATGGCTGAAGAAGAAAAAACAGCAGGCGGATTATTTATTCCAGACACAGCAAAAGAAAAACCACAGCGTGGCGAAATCGTTGCTGCAGGCAAAGGCCGTGTCACTGAAGACGGTAAAGTTTTACCACTTGAAGTAAAAACTGGCGACAAAGTTTTATTTTCTAAATACGCAGGCACAGAAATTAAATTATCAGGCGAAGAATATTTAATGATGCGCGAAGAAGATATTTTGGGAATTGTGCAGTAGGCACATTTTTTTTCATGCAGTAAATATTTTTACAAAAGCACTTTATTTATAAATCAAAAAACAATTTAAGGAGAATTTCATGAGCAAAATTTTAATTTTTTCTGAAGACGCAAGATCACACATTTTAAAAGGCGTAAATGTTTTAGCAAACGCAGTTAAAGTAACTCTAGGACCTAAAGGTCGCAACGTTGTTATCGACAAATCTTTTGGTTCACCACTAATCACAAAAGATG
Organism: Pseudobdellovibrionaceae bacterium; assembly: GCA_947370945.1. Classification (GTDB taxonomy): domain Bacteria; phylum Bdellovibrionota; class Bdellovibrionia; order Bdellovibrionales; family Bdellovibrionaceae; genus Pseudobdellovibrio. The sequence goes on from CANBND010000098.1 coordinate 3,331, forward strand.
GCGTAACTGTTGCCAAAGAAATCGAACTTGAAAACAAGTTTGAAAACATGGGCGCGCAAATGGTTAAAGAAGTTGCGTCAAAAACAAATGACGAAGCCGGCGACGGAACAACAACGGCGACTGTATTGGCGCAAGCGATTTACCGCGAAGGCGCTAAATTAGTTTCTGCTGGACACAATCCAATGTCTATCAAGCGTGGTATCGACAAAGCTGTTGCGATCATTATCGAAGATTTAAAAAATATGGCGAAACCTGTTAAGGGTTCAAACGAAGTCGCACAAGTCGGTTCAATTTCTGCAAACAATGATCCTGAAATCGGAAAAATGTTAGCAGATGCAATGGACAAGGTTGGTCGCGAAGGTGTTATCACTATCGAAGATTCAAAAACTGCAAAAACTGAAGTAACAACTGTTGAAGGTATGCAATTTGATCGCGGATATTTGTCTCCATATTTCGTAACTAACGCAGAAAAAATGGAAGCTGTTTTAGAAAACGCTTACGTTTTAGTTTATGATAAAAAAATATCTTCAATGAAAGACATGATTGGCGTTTTAGAAGCTGTTTCAAAACAAGGCCGCCCACTTTTAATTATTGCCGAAGACGTTGATGGCGAAGCATTAGCAACTTTAGTTGTTAATAAATTACGCGGTACTTTACACGTTTGTGCTGTTAAAGCTCCGGGTTTTGGCGATCGCCGTAAAGCGATGCTTGAAGACGTTGCGATTTTAACAAAAGCACAAGTCATTTCTGAAGACCTTGGTATGAAGCTTGAGCAAGCAACAGCTGAGCATCTGGGCGTTGCGAAGCGCGTAGTTATCGACAAAGACAACACAACAATTATTGATGGCGCAGGCAAAAAAATTGAAATTGCCTCTCGTGTTTCACAGATCAAAGCACAAATCGAAGAAACAACTTCAGACTACGATAAAGAAAAATTGAAAGAGCGTTTAGCAAAACTTGCTGGCGGTGTTGCAGTAATTCACGTTGGTGGCGGTTCAGAAGTTGAAATGAAAGAGAAAAAAGCTCGCGTTGAAGATGCGTTAAATGCAACTCGCGCAGCGGTTGAAGAAGGTATTGTTGCTGGCGGCGGAACAGCGTTGTTACGTGCGTCTCAACAAATTTTAAAAGCGAAATTCACTGAAGACGAAAAATTCGGCGCAAACATTATTAAACGCGCTTGCGAAGAACCAGTTCGTCAAATTGCAATCAATGCAGGTCTTGATGGCGCGATTGTTGTTGATCGTATCTTACAAGAAAAAGCGACGAACTATGGTTACAACGCGTACTCTGATGAATACACAGATTTATTAAAAGACGGCGTTATTGACCCAGTTAAAGTTGTTCGTTGCGCATTAACAAACGCAGCATCAGTTGCATCGTTGATGTTAACAACTGAAACAATGATCGCAGAAGCCCCTAAAAAAGATTCTCCACAAATGCCAGGCGGCGGTGGAATGGGCGGCATGGGTGGTATGGACGGAATGATGTAGTGCCTGCGGCCGGATGTGAGCAGCGAAGCTGCGACACTCGACGGCTGCAAGCCTCGCTCTGTGAGTAAATTATTTTACTGCCAAAAGGCCTCGAAGAAATTCGAGGCCTTTTTTGTTTTCATACAGTGACAGTTCTTGAGCAGTGTAAATCAAATAGCCACTAATTTTGTACCTATTGGGCTTTGTGCCATTAAGGTTTGGAATATGTTTCGCATGTTTGATCTTTATGTTTAAAGCGATCACGAGCCTTATTTTATTAATTTTCTTTTTTTCAGTGACCGGCTTTGGTCAAACATTGAATAAAACTCAAATTCGTTCATTAAAATCAGTGATTTGGAAATCAATTCATAATTACCATTCACCAGATGGCGAATCGGATTTTAAAGGCAGCTATGACTGGCATTCTGATGTTCATGCGCATTGGGCGTTGTTGTCGATGGCTCGAGTCACAAAAGATGCCGTACTAGAAAAAAAGATGATGTCGATTTTAACGATGGACCGCATCGAAAAAGAATTTAAATTTTTAATGTCGCCGGATAACTTAAATTTTGAAAAACCTTATGGTCGCACGTGGTTTTTATTGTTATTGAAAGAGTTAAGCTTTAGACAAATGGGCAATACAATTCGTTTTCAAGAAATTCGCATGGCCTTAACCAAAGACGTGTTGGCTTGGCTTGCATCCGCCGATTTTCCAGAAAACAAATGGGACAAATCTTTGATTGGGTCGCACGATTCCTGGCTGATGAGTTTATTTTTGTTCGATTCTGCAAAAACTCAAAATGCAAAAATTCGCGAGGCGCTCCGAAAATTAATTTCAAACAAAATGATTCCGCTGTCTGACAGCATTGAAAATCACCCTATGGATTCGTTCGATTTTTTGTATTTGCCCGCGCTGAAATATTTAATTAAACCGGATCACAGGTATCAAAGCGTAAATTTAAGTTTACCAACTGACAAAGATTTTGCCTGTCATTATCCAGGAGCAATTCAGGTTTCGCTGTGGGCACATTCGGGCCAGTGTTCACGCAAAGATATTGTCGCCTGTAATTTAGTTCGCAAAGTAACGTCAGATTTTTTCAAACAAACAGGTTTATGGAAAGACAATTTTGATTGTGTTTCGCACTGGGTGCCGCAATTTATGTGGATGACTCATTGGCTCAGTATGGGCCGACCGTAATACGTTTTATTTGTGCTGCAGCTCGTGCCGAATCACATCCTCAAGTGATTGATTATGAAATTTTAAATTTTCACGACCAAAAACTATTTCAAGCTCGGGGTTAATTTCTTTTTTTAAGCCACCCAAATCCAAATTTAAATGAGAATATTTTTTCGCCAAATCTAAAAGCACCACATCGCAAACGATTTCAATATGTTCAAAACCAGTTTCAGTGATTTTATGTTTTTTCGGCGCGGGCAATTCAACCAACGGAATTTCAAATTGATTAAATACTATGGGCTTGTGTAATTTAAACGTAGATATCATTCGGCCAGAGACTTGCGTTTCAATCAAAAGATCAGAAAAATCTAAAAACTTTACGCATAAACTTTGATATTCATCTTCGGTGTTAGCGCGATAACATAAATGGTCAATAAACCAGTGGGGCTGAATTTCAACACTTTGATTTTGAATATGTCCAAAAATCAGATTTAAAAACCTAAATGCTTCAGATTCAAATAGCGCCCTATCCATTTACGGCCTTTCTAGTAAATTTTGAGTCTAGTTCAAAATTGTTTTTATTCAAAGTAATGCTATGCTGAATCTATGAAATATTTTACGAATACTTTTTTAATTTCGACATGTTTTTTATTGTCTTGTTCAACACAGCATCTAAAAACAGAAGCTGTTCAGCAAAATGCATTCCATCCAGAAATTGCTGACTACGCCAAAAATTGGGACGAACGAAAATTAGCCACTTTGCCAACCTATGAAACCAGCGGTATGTGCGGTGGTTTTCCGAAAATAAATTTAAAAGCAGCTGCAGGTTTTTGTGTGGGATTGATTGATAGCGGTGAAGGCACTGTGTTTCCCAGAACGGCTTTGCAAATTGATTCTAAAAACATTTTAGTTGTCGATATGGGTGGGTGGAAAGAATCCAACGGCAAATTATATTTACTGACTTTGGTGAATGGCAAATATAACAGAAAAACAATTTTAGATGCGGCTATTTCAAAAAATGTATTGGTCAAAAAAGCGCTCGATCGCCCACATTTAGTTTTGCGTGGACCTGATCAAAAAATTTATTTAAGTTCGACATCAATGATTGTGAACCTTGACCCATTGGCAGCGAATATTGAAAATTCAATCAAAGTTGTGATCGATGAAATTCCAAATTTGGGACTGCACCCATTAAAAGTTTTTACGTTTGATGATCAACAAAATTTATATGTCAATGTGGGCTCTGCCACCAACGTTTGTAAAAAACAGGGAATTCTTTTTGATAAAAAATCAGAATGTTCCGAGGTCGAAGACAAACAAATCGGCCAAGCCCAAGTCAGAAAATATTTAAAAAATCAAGACGGTACATATTCAAAAAACTTTGTGATTTATGCCAAGGGTTTGCGAAATTCGATGGGGCTTTTGTGGAATAAAAACTTACAATTATTATTTCAGGCTGAAAATGGCCGAGATAATATTTTTGAAAACGATAAAAATTTATCAAATACAGATTTGCCGCACGAAGAATTTAATATTTTATCCGAAGGTCAAAGTTACGGCTGGCCGTATTGCTATGATAAAAATTTAAATAACCCAGAATGGGCTGGATATAATTGTTCAACGCAAATGCCCCCGCATATTTTAATGCCAGCACACTCATCGCCATTAAGTTTGATGAATTATCAGGGTGATTTATTTCCTGCGTGGTATAAAAATCGAATGCTCATTTCACTTCATGGGTATGAACCGCGTGGTCACCGTATTGTTGCATATTTGCGTAATGATAAAGGGCTGCCAACAAAAGATCCCCTAAGCATCGTTTATGGTTGGGATGCGACAGGCAATCAGCCCAAAGGCAGCCCCGTCGGACTTTCAGAAATGTCGGATGGTTCGGTTCTCATCGTCGAAGACAAAAACAGAAAAGTATTAAGATTGTTTTATGATGCTAAATTAGGTGACGGAAAACCAGTAAATGAAATTCCTGCGGTTGTAAAATCTGTTGATGAGCAAAAAAATATTTTAATGAAGCAAAAATTGGACGCGGCACTTTTGGCTCAAAATCCACCACTGTTTGCAAAAATTCAAAACCAAATTATCGATAAACATTGCACAGGTTGCCATTCGGGTGCCGATGCTCGCGGACTTGAATTGGCTCCGTTTGATTTTGAAGCAAATGAAAAAAGAATTTTAGAAAATAAAAAACAAAATCAGATTTTATCACATTTGCGCGGTGAAAATAATTTTGCACAAATGCCACCCGATGGATTTAAAGATGCGAACGAGCAAAAGCAAATTATTGATTTGTATATTCAGTGGTTGACGCTAAACTCGGCCCTAAAATAAATGAATAAATCCGAAATTTTAAAAAACTTTATCGAAGCGATTGAATCTGAATTAATGGTTCTGAAAACGGCCGCCAAAGACACGGCCAACTATGCAACTGATCCTGAAAACAAACCCGAAAATAAATATGATACCCGTGGCCTTGAAGCGTCGTATTTAGCCGGAGCACAGGCGCAACGAGTGGCTGAAATGACAGACGTGTTGCTGTGTTTTAAAAACTACGCTGTAAAATTTTTTCACACTGAAAACACAAATCAAAAAGCACCTGCTGCAATTTCAATCAGCGCGTTGGTTGAGGTTTTCTCGAATGAAAAAACGCAATTTTTATTAATTATGCCTCTGGGCGGCGGTCAAACGATTCAATTTTTGAGTCAAACAATTCAAGTTGTAACCCCTGTTTCTCCTCTGGGAAAAGCCCTGATCGGACAAACTGTTGGTGAAATCATAACAATTCTTGCGGGCGGCACTAAACGCGAGTATGAGATAGCCTCTATTCAATAATTAAATTAATAGAAACTTCCTAAAGGAACCTTGTTATGATCAGCACAAGCAATGTGTCGTTGCGTTTTGGCGGCAAAAAATTATTTGAAGATGCGACTGTGAAATTTACCCCCGGCAACTGTTACGGTTTGATCGGCGCTAATGGCGCGGGTAAATCAACATTTTTAAAGATTTTATCTAAAGAAATAGAACCCAACACCGGCGAAGTGATCATGCCTGCCGATGCAAGACTTTCAATTTTAAAACAGAATCATTTTGAATTTGATGAAACAACCGTTTTAAAAACAGTTCTGATTGGCAATCAAAAGTTATTTAAAATTATGGAAGAAAAAGAGGCCATTTATTCGAAAGCTGATTTTTCTGATGCTGATGGCGAACGCGCCGGAATTCTTGAAATGCAATTCGCAGAAATGAATGGTTATGAAGCCGAACCCGAAGCCGCAGCAATGCTTGCAGGCCTTGGAATAACTGAAGATACGCACCATAAACTATTAAAAGAATTAACCAGCTCAGAAAAAGTTAAAATTCTTTTGGCGCAAGCGTTGTTTGGTCAACCTGATATTTTATTACTGGATGAGCCAACAAATAATTTAGATATTTATGCGATCAAATGGTTGCAAGAATTTTTAATGAATTTTAAAAATACAGTTATCGTTGTTTCACATGACCGATATTTTTTAAATACGGTTTGTACGCACATCGCAGATATTGATTACGGCAAAGTCACGGCGTTCACTGGAAACTATGATTTCTGGTTACAAGCCAGCGAATTGCAACAGCGATTATTATCAGATCAAAATAAAAAATCAGCCGACAAAGCCGAAGATTTAAAAGCTTTCATCGCGCGATTTAGTGCGAACGCTTCAAAAT
>CANBND010000099.1 GCA_947370945.1 Pseudobdellovibrionaceae bacterium
TGTTCCGATAATTGCAATTCACGTAATAAATCTGAATCTTTGATCTGATTTAATTCAGCAACAACTGCAGCATTCGGCAAAGCATTACCAAATTCATCGAATGTAATAGCTGTTCCGTCGTCGTCAACTTGTGGCATACTGTTCGAAGAATATTGCGCTTCGTTTAAAACATTTTTTGTTAAATATTTCGGATCATTTAATTCAGATTGAAACGACAATGACCATGCTAAAAAACCAAAGCTTGCGCAAAACAAAAAATAAAACGGCGATTTAAAAAAAGCTGACATAAATAATCACTCCTATCGAATGACTAACTATCGTCAGATTTTTGTTTTCAAAATAGATGACCTTGGTCTGGTTTTATATCCAACAACTTTTTACATCACGTTCGACAGCCGTTTCTTTAGCTAATTCATACCCCGCATCTAAATGTCGGAATACACCCATGGCTGGATCTGTTGTTAATGCACGTTGAATTCTACGACCTGCGGCTTCAGTGCCATCGGCAACGATGACTTGACCACTGTGTTGTGAATATCCCATTCCAACACCACCACCGTGGTGTAACGAAACCCATGTTGATCCGCTGGCAACTAAAGCCATCGCAGATAACATTGGCCAATCACTGACAGCATCACTGCCATCAAGCATGGCTTCAGTTTCACGATTGGGGCTAGCAACACTGCCACAATCCAAATGATCGCGCCCAATCACAATCGGAGCTTTGACTTTTTTATCACGTACAAGTTGATTAAATAATTCTCCGGCCAATGCACGCTCACCGTATTCAAGCCAACAAATTCGCGCAGGCAATCCTTGAAATGCAATTCGTTCACCCGCCATTTTGATCCAACGATGCAAATCTTTTTTATGCGGAAATAATTTTAATATCGCCTCGTCAGTGACACGAATATCTTCAGGGTCACCAGACAACGCCACCCAACGAAACGGTCCGCTGCCTTTGCAAAATAAGGGGCGAATATACGCTGGAACAAAACCCGGATAATCAAAAGCATTGGAAACACCGGCCTCTTCAGCACGCGCGCGCAAATTATTTCCGTAATCAAAAACAATGGCTCCGCGTTTTTTCATTTCAAGCATACCTAAAACATGATTCGCCATTGATTTATATGCTGCTGCTAAATATTCTTTTTGATTTTCAGACCTAAAAGTCGCGGCAGTTTCGACCGAATAATTTTCAGGGATATATCCGACCAATGGATCATGCGCCGAAGTTTGATCGGTTAAAATATCAGGAATAAAATTTAATTTTAACATTTGATGAATTATTGTTGCGGCATTTCCTAATAGCGCCACAGATTTTGCTTCTTTGTTTGCGGCATATTTACGAACTCGCGCGATCGCATCGTCTAAGTTTTCAGTGGCTTCGTCGACGTATTTTGTTTTTAATCTTTTTTCGATACTGATCGGATCAATTTCAATGGCCAAAACTGTGGCTCCGGCAAAAACACCAGCCAGTGGCTGTGCTCCACCCATACCGCCCAAGCCAGCAGTTAAAATAATTTTTCCTGCTAAATCACCACCGAAATGTTGACGTCCACATTCAACAAAAGTTTCGTAGGTTCCCTGAACAATTCCTTGTGTGCCGATATAAATCCACGACCCTGCAGTCATTTGCCCATACATCATTAAACCTTTTTTATCCAGCTCATGAAAATGTTCCCAGTTGGCCCATTTCGGAACTAAATTTGAATTTGCAATTAAAACTCGAGGAGCATCTTCGTGCGTTTTTAAAATGCCGATCGGTTTTCCGGATTGAACCAAAAGTGTTTCATCATTTTCTAAATTTTTCAGAGCAAATAATAATTTATCAAAACATTCCCAATTTCTGGCGGCTTTACCGATGCCACCATACACCACAAGATCTTTGGGATTTTCTGCAACATTGGGATCTAAATTATTTTGTAACATTCTGTAAGCGGCTTCTTGTAACCAACCTTTACAAGTTAATGTTGTACCTGTGGGTGCGCGAACGACTCTGGATTGACTAGACATTTTAAACCTCTAAATTTCCAATTTTATTTTCAACAGCATTTACAATGTTTTGATTTTTAATCAGTTCTAAAATTTTTGAAACATCTTTTGCAAAAATTCGGTCAACATTGGCAAATGGCACAACTGAACGAACACAGTCAAACGCGACTAAAACTCCGTCTGTGGGCTTCAAAGGTTTAATCATATCCAAAGCTTGCGTTGCGGCTAAAATTTCCATCGCAAAAACATTTTGTGCATTTTTAACAACTTGTGAAAATTTACGGGCTGCTATTGTTCCCATCGAAACGTGATCTTCTTTTTCAGCCGACGTGGGCATCGAATCCACACTGGCCGGATGCGCCAAAATTTTATTTTCACTGACCAAACTGGCACTGGCGACTTGAACAATCATGTGACCTGAATTCAAACCCCCATTGGGAGCCAGAAACGGAGGAAGGTCGCTCATTTGTGTCGAAATAAATTTTGAAATTCGTTCATGAGAAATACTGGCCAATGACGAAATTGCAATCGCTGCGAAATCCATCGCATGTGCCACGGGCATCCCGTGGAAATTTCCACACGATAAAATTTTTCCAGCGTCTGCGAATACCAAGGGGTTATCTGTGCTGGAATTTGCTTCGGTTTCTAAAACACGAATACAATATTCAACAGCCATTTTACCAGCGCCATGAACGGCAGGCATACATCGAAGTGAATAAGCGTCTTGCACGCGCGGATCATTCACGGCATGACTCTCTGAAATTTCAGATTTCAGACCCATCACGCGCAATAAATTTTTTGCTGTTTTAGATTCCCCTGAATGCGGACGCGTTTGGGCAATTAACGGATCAAATGGTTTTCGTGATCCGCGAAGCCCTTCGATCGACATGGCTCCGCAAATATCTGCAATTTTTAATAATTGCGTGGCTTCATGCAATGCCAACAAACCAACGGCCGTCATGACTTGGCAACCATTAATTAACGACAAGCCTTCTTTGGCTTTTAATTCCAAAGGTTTTACATTTTTTAACGAATCATCGTAAACATCACCTTCACCAATCAGTGCAAGTGCTAAATGTGATAGCGGAGCTAAATCACCGCTGGCACCAACGCTGCCTTGTTGTGGAATAATCGGAATAATATCGTTGTTTAAAAATTCTAATATTTTTTCAACAACATCAACGCGAACACCGCTGTGCCCGCGTGATAATGTATTCGCGCGCAAGATCATCATGGCTTTAGCTTGATCTTTTGTGAACGGATCACCGATTCCCATTGAATGCGAACGAATTAAATTTTTTTGCAATTGTTCAATATCTGCATCTGAAATTCGAACTGATGAAAATGCACCAAAGCCTGTGTTTACACCGTACATAACTTCGCCGTTTGCAATGCGACCTTCGATATAATCACGTGATTTTTTAATTTCTTTTTTAGCAGAATCTGCTAATTCAAATTTCGCATCTTTTGTGTAAACCATTTCATGCAACGAATTCATAGTGATGGACTGACCATCCAGAGTAAATTTTTTCATTATTTCAATCCTTCAATATTCTTTCGATAATTTTCAATCGTTTTCTCACCTTTAAATACTGCGCTGCCTGCGACCAAAATATCAGCGCCTGCATCCCAACATAATTTTGATGTCACTGAATCAACACCGCCGTCAACTTCGATCAAATAATTTCCATTATTTTGTTCGCGCCAATTTTTTAAATATTTAATTTTTTCGATTTGATCATGCATAAAACTTTGACCGCCAAAACCGGGCTCGACCGTCATGACCAAAACCAAATCAACAAGGTGTAAATATTTTTTAATTTCATTAATATCAGTTTTTGGTCGCAATGTAATTCCGGCTTTGCAACCCAGTTCATGAATTAATTTTAAATTTTCTTCCATCTGCGTTGTGGATTCCACATGCAACGTTAAATAATCACTTCCTGCAGTTATAAATTCACGAATATATTTTTCTGGCTTTTCAATCATCAGATGAACATCCAGTGGAATTTTTGAAATTGGATTAATGGATTTAACGACGCTCATCCCGATTGTCAAATTAGGAACAAAATGTCCGTCCATAACATCAACATGAATAAAATCTGCACCTGCTGTTGTGACCATTTGGATTTCTTCACCAAGTTTTGCAAAGTCTGCCGATAAAATACTGGGAGCAATCATTTTTTTCATTGAAACAAATCCCCTGTTTTCAAGCTGAGTGATTTTAAAAAATCAGCAATTTTCATTTTTGGTTTTGATTCAGGCTGAACCTCAAGCAAAGAAATTAAATTCTTTGCTGTGTAAATAATTAATTCTTCTGTTGTCGCTGAAAAAACTTTTCCAAAAACACCAGTGCCATTAACAACTTTCGTTTTATGGATTTTCAATCGCTTACCTTGAAACATCACATACGTCCCTGGTCCCATTGAAAAAGCGCGAACTTTGTTGTGAAATTTTTCTGCTGGTAAATCAAAATTTAAAAGTGATTCTTCTTTTGAAATTTTATGCGCTACAGTCACTTTCGATTCATCTTGTGGTGTTGGTAAAATCTCACCATTTGTATATTTAATTAAATCTGACTTTAGCAATTCACAGCCCAAAACTGAAAGCTGATCATATAATTCTGTCGCATTGATTTCTGAATCCAAATTTATTTTTCGTTCTGATATCACAGCACCGGCATCTAATTTGAAAACCATTTTTTGCAGGCTGACTCCTGTGACTGTGTCGCCATTTTCTAAACTTCGCTGAATTGGAGCAGCTCCGCGGTACAGTGGCAACAAACTTCCGTGAATGTTCACGGCGCCAAATTTAAAACTGTCTAAAAATTGTTGTGATAAAATTTGTCCGAACGCAACCACGACGGCAATATCTGCGTTCCATGATTTGATGGTTTCGAAAGTTTCAGGTTCTTTGCGCAAATTTTCTGGCGTTAACACATTTAATTTATTATTTAAGGCCAAAGCTTTGACCGCTGACGCAGTCAATTGCATTTTTCGCCCTGCGGGACGATCCGGCTGAGTCACAACTCCGACAATTTCAAAATTTTTATCATTCAATAAAGTTTGCAAATGTTCGGCCGCAAATTCGGGAGTTCCTAAAAAACAGACTTTAATTTTACCCGATTCTGTCATTAAGATTTAATAGACTCTTTTGATTTTTTACGACTGCGTGCAGAGCCGCTATCGTCGTCATCATCGTCTTTGTTATTTTTATCAGGATAGCCACTTTTTTTAATTTGATTTTTAATTTTATTACTTTTTAAAAAACTAAGATGATCGATAAAAAGAGTTCCCGATAAATGATCCATTTCATGTTGAATACAAATCGCAAGCAATCCGTCGACTGTGAATTTAATTTCACGACCTGTGGCATCTTTGGCTTTGACATCAATTTTATCAAAACGTTCAACCGTTTCATAAAAACTGGGGAGGGATAAACAACCCTCATCAAAAGTCGTTTTACCATAACCTTTAATAATTTCTGGATTAATTAGAATTAAAGGCTGCACAATGCTTTGTTCAAGCTCGGTCATTTCATCATATTTATAACGACGACCATCTTCATCTTTTTGACGAGTATCAACGACAAGTAGCTGAATTGGTTTTCCGACTTGTATGGCCGCAAGGCCAATACCTTTGGATTCGTACATCGTTTCAAGCATATCATCTGTAAACTTTTTCAATTCAGATTTAAATTCTGTGACAGGCTTTGAAACCTCGCGCAGAACAGGATTTGGGTATGTTAAAATTTCAAGTTTTGCCATACAAAATTTATAGCTTACCTACGAAGTCGCAACAAGAAAAAAACAGCTACTGAAGCCATCACAAAATCTGCAAACCACGCAGCTAAAATAGGCGGAATACTGCCGTGTTGACCCAAAGTTTGTGACGAGCTATGTAAAATCCAATACGTCATCACAAGCCCTAAGCAAATTCCGATATTTCTGACCATTCCGCCACCACCACGCGTATGACCCACACAAAATGGCAACGACAATAAACTCATGACAAGGCCAGCTAACGCAAAACTAAATTTAACATGATATTCAACTTCGTAGCGGACGGTGTCCAAACCACCCTCTTTGTTACGTTCGATAAATTGCGACAATTGTGATTGCGTCAACAAATCACTGGCTTGACCCGTGCTTCGCAAATCTTGAGCGTCTTCAGACATAGCAATTTTTTTTTCTTTAAATTCATCATTCAGCGGAAAGCTAGAATCCGTGTTAAAAACTGAAATCGTACCGTCTTTAAGAGTCCAATTAGCACCGTCTAAAATGACGGATTTCGCAGTCAATAATTGAATTAAATTCCATTGCGGATCAAAAAAATAAAGAGTTAATCCTTGGGCTAAATTACCTTCAGAATTTAAAGTTTTAATATTAAAAATTGTATTTTTTGAACGATACCAAATACGATTGGTTTTAATAGTTTGAAATTTTCCGGGATTTTTGGAAATTTCATTATAAAATGTAAAGTTTTTTTGCTTAGCAAACACAGGCAATAGCTGATCACTGATAAAATAATCAACGACTGACAATAATAAAATAGAAATAAAAACCATACGCGCAATTCGAAACAAACTGAGGCCTGCTGCAAACAAGGCAATCAACTCTGAACCTTTATTCAGACTTGATATCGTCATAACGGTTCCAACAACGCAGGCCACAGGCCACATTTTATGAATAATTTCTGGCAAATAATATAAATAATAACGAATTAAATCTGCCGAATTTGCATCTGCAAATCGAACCAATGTCGACATCGCATCGGACGCCAAAAATAACGTTGCAAAAACCAAAAGCCCCGCAATAAACGAAGACCAAAAAAGTCCCAAAATATATCGATCGACACGATTCATATTTAAAGTGTGCCCCAGAGTTGACTCGGTGGGTATTCTATATTGTACTTAGGTATGGGTTTAAAAGTTCTGTTGGCTGACGAAAGCACTTCAATCAAAAAAGCATTTCAACTGGCGTTGTCTGATTACGGCGTCGAAGTTAAAAGTGTACCCTCTGGTCTTGATGTTTTAAGCGTATCCCTAGACTTTATACCTGACATCATTTTTGCGGATGTTTTGTTAACTAAAAAATCCGGTTACGAAGTTTGCAAAGAAGTTAAATCGCATCCTCAATTTGCAACGACTCCCTTTATTTTAATGTGGAGTCACTTCATGGAATTCGACACAAACTTAGCTACGCAGGCAGGTTTTACCGATAAGCTTGAAAAACCATTTGATACAGAAATGCTTCGTTCAAAAATAAATACCTATGTCGCAAAAACAAAAAAACATCCTCTGCACGGCATGATTCAGTTTCCAGATATGCCAAATTTTGTCGAATCAGAAACTTTTGTTCGTCAAAAAAATAATTATCTTGAAGAAAAAAATAAAACCGCAGTTATTGAAATCAAAGAATCTACGCAAAAAATCGAACTGCAAAACATTGATCCCGCTGCCATTGAAATTTCTGAAGATGATTTTTCACCCGTTCAATTAAAATCTGATTCATTTGAGATTCAAATCGAAACCGAAAATTTTGGTGATTTCGAAGAAGTCGTTTTGGTCAAATCCGAACAAAATGGAAATTTGCAAAATCGTATTCACGAACAGATTCAAAATTATCTTGAACATTCTCCGGTCGCACAAAGTAAATCAAATTTGCAGCAACAGCAAAAAAATATAATCTCATCTAAAACGACAAACTTTGACGAGCAACTTATGCGCGAAGAAGTTCGCTTGATGGCTGAAAAAATTTGCTGGCAAATTATTCCTGATATCACAGAAAAAATTGTCCGCGAAGAAATCACAAAACTTTTATCGAATATTGATAAATCTCTGTAATGGCCATAATCATGACGAATACGACTCTTTCCACACTTGAAATGATCAAAGCGGCGATCAAAGAAGATATGCCCACCGGCGATATCACAACTGAATCCTTAGCCGTTCGCCCGCAACAAAGTGAAGCGATACTTAAAGCAAAAGCTGATATTGTTTTATCCGGCTCAACAGTTTTTGAACAGACGATGCAATTTTTAGAACCCAGTGCAAAATTAAAATGGCTTTTCGAAGAAGGTGACTTGGTTTTTAAAGGTCAAAATATTTGTTCAATCGAAGGCGATCTGATTCAAATTTTAAAAGCCGAACGTGTCGCTTTGAATTTTCTGGGCCGATTGTCTGGAATTGCAACGTTGACTCGTCAATATGTCAAAGCCGTCGATGGTACAAAAACTAAAATTTTAGACACCCGAAAAACGACACCTCTATATCGAGATCTTGAAAAAAAAGCTGTCGTTCACGGCGGCGGAACGAATCACAGATTTAATTTATCAGATGCCATCATGATCAAAGACAACCACATCAGTCTGATTGGCGGCATCACAAAAGCTGTCGAACGCATTCGCAGACATTGCGATTTGGCCGTTGAGGTCGAAGCTTCAAATTTAGAACAAATCAAAGAATGTGTTTCATTAAATGTTCAAAGAATTTTATTAGATAATATGAATAATGATTTATTAAAAGAATCTTTAAAATTAATTCCAGCACATATTCAAACCGAAGCCAGTGGCAACATGACGCTCGATCGCGTCAAATCTGTTGCTGAACTTGGTGTTGATTTTATTTCTGTCGGCGCATTAACGCATTCGGCACCTACAGCCGATGTCAGTTTATTGTTCGACTGGAATATATAATAAAATTCGATTGGAATATTTAAGGAAATTATTATGAACGAAATTAAAATCGGCGAAGTCACTTCCAGTTGGGCCGAAAGCCACAAATTTTGCGTTAGATACTCAAAAACTATCGACAGCACAAATGATATCGCAAAAAAAAATGCCTTTACCGAAGACGATCTTGAAAATGAATTTATTTTATATGTTACAGATGAACAAACCAAGGGCCGCGGCCGCTTTGATCGCACGTGGTCCATGCCCGCCATGGGATCCGCATTAATATCGTCATGGTCATTTCAAATTTTGAAACCTGCAAAACCCCATCTGACGGCTCTTGCCGGACTTGCATTGTATCAAGCAGCGAATTCGACATGGCCATTTTTGAATTGGTCATTGAAGGCACCCAATGATTTGTACGTTGATGACAAAAAAATCGCAGGCTTATTGCTTGAAACAGTCTCGCAAGGCTCAGAACACAGATTAATTGTTGGCCTTGGTATGAATGTTTTAAATGCACCCACAGACATTGCCACGTCAACATCGCTTCTTAAAAATTTATCTGCAAAAACTCCGTTGTTAGGCGAAGATTGGATTTTGTTTTTAGAGCGTTTATTTTTTGAATTTTCATTATTAATTCCGAATGCAGATCAAGAATTAAATTCAACGCAACTTGAATGTCTGTTGGTTGCCTTAAATAAATTTCCTCTTTTAGAAAAAAAATATGCAACTCATACAGAAATCAAGAGTGAATTATGGCGTTAATTCATACTCCTGAAAACTTTGAAAATACACCGAGTCCTGATTTTAATTTATTGGCGACGGATCTTAAGCACTCCAGCTTGAATAATTTTAAAAATAATAATCCGCTACTGATTATGTTTATTTGCAATCACTGCCCCTACGTCAAAGCGATCGAAGACCGTTTGATTCAGTTGGGCCATGATCTAAAAAATGAAGACATCAATGTTGTTGCAATATGTTCAAATGATGAAATGAATTATCCT
>CANBND010000100.1 GCA_947370945.1 Pseudobdellovibrionaceae bacterium
CAGCTATTTTTTGACTCAACCTAAGTCAAACCAGTGGATCTTTGAAAATTTGAAAAATGCATTTTTCTGACAATAAAACTTGGTTTTAGGTGGTCCCCATGGGACCGGTACGCCGACGAAATTGGACCCTTTTAATCCCGGCGCCTACACATATGTTATATGATCACATATAAATGACCATAAGTAAAATATAAGTATATATACAAATATACATATATAGACTTTATGTAGATATAAATATATACATAAAAAATATTAAAAATGAAAAATTACATGTATTTTCAATAGCTTACGATACTTTATGATTCTTCGACCAAATTTCATAAATTAAATCAGGCACCGTTTCGCTTTTTGTTGAATGAGTTTTGGTAAAGTTGATCGCAAAATCAAAGTCATAAAAAGCATCGGCTATAAAATGACCTGGGATGCGAGTCAAAAATAAAAAATGGCAATCATTCACAGTTTGTTTGTAAATTTCAGCGCCACCGCAAATCATAACTTCTTTGGGCCATAAATTCTGTTCAATTAATTTTTCGGCTGCCGAATAGGCTTCAGAAATTGTTTGAACATAAATAACATTTTCAAAGTCGGATTTTTTTTGTGTGCGTGAAATCACGATATGAAATCTTTTGGGTAAAGGTTTTCCCAGTGAATCAAAAGTTTTTCGACCCATGATTAAAATTTTACCAGATGTTTTTTCTTTGAAATATTTCAGGTCTTCAGAAAAATGCCATAATAACTTGTTGTCACATCCGATGGCTTTGTTTTCACTGAAGGCCACAATCTGCGAAAGAATCAAACGGCCACCTCGGCCTTGATAGCTGGGTGTGATTCGTAATTTAAAATTTCAATATCTTCATATTTGAAATCAAAAATATTTTTAATATTTGGATTTAATTTCAATTGGGGCAATTTTTTTGTTTCACGCGATAATAATAATTGAACTTGATCCATGTGATTTGAATAAATATGTGCATCACCCAGAGTATGAATAAATTCACCAACCTTCAGGTTGCAAACTTGGGCGATCATATGAGTTAACAAAGCGTAACTTGCGATATTAAACGGGACACCCAAAAAAATATCGGCACTTCGTTGATAAAGCTGACAAGATAATTTTCCGTTAGCCACATAAAACTGAAAAAAAGCATGGCAGGGTGGTAGCGCCATTTTTTCAATTTCACCAGGATTAAACGCGACAACCAAAAGCCTGCGCGAATCGGGATTTGATTTAATTTGTTCGATGACGTTTGTGATTTGATCCACAGTTTTTCCGTCAGCAGCTTCCCATGAACGCCATTGTTTGCCGTACACAGGGCCCAGTTCGCCATTTTCATCAGCCCATTCATCCCAAATGGTGACTTTGTTTTCTTTTAAGTACTGAGTATTCGTTTCACCTTTCAAGAACCATAATAGTTCGTGAAAAATCGAGCGAGTATGCAGTTTCTTGGTTGTTAATAACGGAAATCCATTTTCTAAATTAAATCGCATTTGGTATCCGAAAACACTTTGTGTGCCTGTACCCGTGCGATCTGATTTAAAAGTACCAGATTCTAAAACGTGTTTTAACAAATCATGAAACTGCTGCATGTTATACTCTGAAAATTAAGGAGCAACTTTTTTGTGTTTTTTTGCGTGATGCTTTTTGCCGTGATGTTTTTTACTAGCTTTGTGAGATTTGTGTTTTTCCATTGGCATTGCAGGTTTTTCATCTGTTTTTTTAATTGTGTCTTCAGAGTGTGAAGTGTCGGCTGCTGTTGCCGCTGGAGTCTCAGTTTGTGCAAAAGCAGAAAACGATAATGCTACGATTGATGCTAAAATAATTTTTTTCATTGGTATTCCTTTGCTGTTATTGTTTTTTTAGTTTGAACGTTTATTAAAAATATTTACTGAAAATTTTGTACTTGTGCGATGTATGGCAAATTTCTGTAATAACCTTGGTAATCAAGACCGTATCCAACGACGAACTCATTCGTGATTTTAAAACCAACGTGATCTAATTTACAAGGAACTTTCAAGGCTTCAGGTTTTTCTAATAAAGTCACAGTTGTGACCGAAGCTGGTTTTCGCGATTCCATCGATTTAATTAAATAATTCATCGTTAAACCCGTATCGACAATGTCTTCGATCAGAATAACGTGCTGGCCTTCGATGGGATTTGCTAAATCTAAAGTCACTTTCACTTCGCCAGATGATGTTGTTCCACCGTGGTAACTTGAAACTCCAAAAAATTCGCATGTGATGTCGGTGTTTATTTCACGAATCAGATCTGAGTAAAATAAAAACGAACCTTTTAATACACAGACAGCGACAACTTTTTTGCCTTGAAACTTTTTTGTTAAATCTGCACCAATCGATTTAATTTTTTCTTGTAGTTGGGCTTCTGTAATATATGGTTTTAAATCTAAATTTTTTGCATTCATTAAAAATCCTTTTTAGACGAAAGAGTTATTGAGTAATTCGCCAAGGCCACCGGCTCCGGGAATAATATATTGCTTATCATTAAGCCCCTTTTCTTGATCCCAGTAAAGGCCTAAAGGTGATTTTAACACATGGCTTTCGGACATTCCGCGATCGACGCGTAGAGCGAAAACTTGAATATTTTTTGGGCCATTTAAAATCTTTTTAAGGTATTCGGGCGTTACAATCAGGTGTAAAGCAACAAATTGTTTAACGGGACCTTTGATTTCTTTTTGATAGTATTCAATCGCAGATTCGATGGTGCCACCAGTTGCACCCATTGGGTCCGGAAATAAAACAAATGAATTTGTAATTTCGCCCCCGATTTTGTAACTGCCCAAATGTGTTCCGGTGACAGTATTTTTTTGGTCAGTCATTCTGGCTGCAAAAATGTGGTCTTGGCGAATATTGTCAGGTTTTAATATCCAATGTAAAAATTCGTAACAAATATGACTGGGAAATGTGCCTGCGCGAGCCAAATTGACAGTAATAGCCTTTGTAGCAGGGTCAATAATATCAGATTCAAGATCTGCATTCATGCGTGTTTTTTTGGTCGATTTTATTTTTGGAAAAATCTGGTTGGTCGCATTCATGACTAAATTTGTGTATAACTGCTGAACGATACGATTCATTTCAGGCTGTTGTGTTTCAGAAATACATAATTTTGTCAGTAGAGATTGCGAAAATAAATCATCAATGAGATGAAATCGTTCACCATAGTGGTGCTTCAGTTCTGTCATACAAGCTTCTTTCTGGATTAAAGCGGTTCGATCAAAATAATAAATTCAGTTTTTTGATTTAAAAAATCTTGAGATTTCAGAATTTGAAACGGCTGAGTGCTAAATAAAGTTGTTTCATTTTCAAATCCGACCATCGCAGATTTCCAATTAATAAAAAATACAGCATTTTTTTGCAGCTCAAATTCAATGGGTAAATCGACTTTGCCAGAGCGTGAAATTTTTGTGATATTTATATGGCCCTGAGTTGTATTGTTTTCTTTAGATTTAATATCGATATTTGTCTGCAGTCCTAAAAATTCAGATGTTTCTTCGATCGTTTTTCCTGATAATAAGGCTTCGGGTTTTTTAAGATATAATTTTTTCTGTTCAGTTTTCAAATCTTTAAATTTAAGTGATATTCGCGATTTAAAATCGGGTAAAATTCCGGCAGAAACATCACCGATGTAGCTCTGGTAAAGTCCCAATCGTTGACTGTCGGCAATCCAACTGTTTAAAACTTCGCGCGACACTTCGGCATAAATTAATTTAACGTCTGAACTTGGTTGTGCATTTGGGACTGCGTTTTCGGCTGACGAAAATTCGTTTGTATTGACTTGATCAGAGACACTGAGCTCGATTTTATCTGGATCATCTTTGAATGTTGAAGCCGTAGATTCAACTTTTTGCGACGGTGCGGCTGTTTTAGAAGCCACTTTTTGATAATACGAAAATTTTCGAACCCAGTTTTGCGGTCGATCCGTTTGCGCAATAAAATAAGCCATGATTGCAGCGGCCACGATTAAAATAAAAATTTGAAAGTTTCCGCTTTCGAAAATTTTTTTCGATTTTGAAACAGGGGGCAGTTTAAACGCAAAAATATCAACACCACAGCTGGCACAATATTGATCTTTGGGTTGTCTGAAGTTGCATTTCGGGCAATGAATCATAAATATTAAATTATTTTAGATCATTCGCGCTTTACACACAAATTAAGCTGCATTAGCATATAACTTTGGTCGAGGTCTTATGCATGTTCCGGTTTTATTAAATGAAGTGATTGATGGTTTTTCTTCTTTCAAAGAAAAAAAAGGCCTTGTTTATTTCGATGGAACATTTGGACGTGGTGGTCACTATTTAAAATTGAAAAATCTTTTTAAAATCGAAAAAAGCTATGCAACAGACCAAGATTTGGCCGCAATTAAATACGCCAATCAAAATTTCGCTGAAGTTGAAATATCGCATGAAAATTTCTTTGATTTCGCAAAAAAAAATACAAATAAAATTGACATGGCATTGCTTGATTTAGGCGTCAGTTCTCCGCAATTAGATCAATCAGATCGGGGCTTTAGCTTTATGCGCGATGGTCCTTTAGATATGCGTATGAATCAGAATTTACAAAGAACAGCGGCCGAATTAATTAATGAATGTTCCGAATTGGAATTATTTAAAATATTTTCAGACTACGGCGAAGTTCAAAAATCGGCCAAAGTTGTTCGTGCCATTTTAAAAGATCGTGAAATTCAAAAGTTTGAAACCACTTTGCAGCTCGCAAAAATGATTGAACGCGTGGATGGCTGGCAGAAAAAAGGTTTTCACCCAGCCACACAATATTTTATGGGCTTAAGACTAGTTGTGAACCAAGAATTAGAAGTGACTGAACAGGCCATTCCGTTATTGATTGATCAATTGAATGATCAGGGACGGCTTGCGATTATTACATTTCATTCGTTAGAAGACCGCATCGTTAAAAATTTATTTAATGAATCAAAACTTGGTTTTTCGGTTTATAAAAAAGTGATTGTGCCGACGGATGAAGAATGTAAAAATAATCCTAGGTCACGCAGCGCAAAGTTAAGGGTCTTTCAAAAAGGCTTACCACCTGAAAAACCTGATAAATTTGCATTACGAAGATTGCAGCGATTATAAGCGTACGTAAAGTATTTTAATCAATAACGAGGTCAAGGAATGAACTCAAATTTTTATCAAGAAGATATCCAGCGTTTAAAACCTTTTTTAAGTGTTTTTTTCATCATTGGAACGTTATTCAGTCTTGTGTTCTTAAAAATGGAAGAACGTCGCATGTCATATGTCGTTTTAAAATTAACTCGTGAATATAAAAAATCGACGGAAATTAAAAAACAAAAAGAAATTCAATTAGCAAAGTTGGTTCGTCCTCAGTTTATTGAAGCCCTGGCTAAAGAAAAAATGACAATGAAGCGCGCGACGCCCGCACAAATTATTCATTTAAATCCCAATACATCCGTCAGTTATTTGAAAACAACCACAAATCTTTTTGGGACTTCAAATTGAAAACAAAAATCATATCATTATTTATTGGCTTGTGTGTATTGTGGTCAGCGCTGGCACTTCGTGCGGCGTATTTGCAGTTTTTGCCACACGAAAAATTAAAAACTTTGCAAAACAGACAATTTCAAACTGTTGTGACGTTGCCTTCGCGTCGTGGAAATATATTGGATTATAAAGGCAAAGAATTAGCCATGAGCTCGCCAGCGTATTCCTTGTATGCTGACCCCAAAGTCATTGAAAATAAAAAACAATTTGCAAAAACGATATCGAACATTTTGGGTGAACCGGTTTCATCGATCATGAAAAAAATTTCTGACAATAAAAAAAGATTTGTGTGGATTGATCGCCTAGTCAACGCAACAACAACTGAAAAATTAAAAGATTTAAAAATTCAAGGTTTAGGTTTCGTCGAAGAATGGCGAAGAATTTACCCGAATGATCGTTTGCTATCGACAAGCTTGGGATTTATTGGCAAAGAAGGCCAAGGTCTTGAGGGCATCGAACTTTTGTATAACAAAGATTTACAGGGCGAAAATAAAAAAGTTTCGTTGCGCAAAGATGCCAGAGGACGACCGTTGGTCCAAGACGGCACAGTTTTTACAGAGACTCCGCAGGGTAAAGAAATTCAATTAACAATAGATTCTGATTTACAATATTTTGTTGAAACAGAATTACAGCAAGCTTTAAAAACACACGAAGCTGAAGCCGCTTACGCGGTTGTTTTAGATGCGAAAACTTCAGCGATTCGCGCCATTGCCAGCTTGCCAGATTTTGATTTAAATAAACCAGAAAAATCAAATTCAGGTTTTCGCAGAAACCGCGCAGTCACTGACACCTACGAACCGGGCAGTACTTTGAAAACCTTTATTTTGGCAGAAGCTTTAGAAAAAAATATTTACAAAGCGAATTCAAAAATATTTTGTGAAAATGGGCACTTTCAAATTGGAAAACGAGTCATTCGCGAAGCCGAAAAAGCACATGCGCAAGGTTTAATTACAGTCAGCGAAGTCTTAGCTTATTCATCAAATATCGGTACCAGCAAAATCGCATTAAAATTAGGTGATGATGTTTTACGTGAGGCTCTTTTAAAATTTGGTTTCGGACAAAAAGCAGGACTTGATTTGCCCGGCGAAGCTAAAGGAATTGTTTTAGGATTACCTTGGGCCGATCATTTATTAGCAAACGTTTCTTTTGGTCAGGGCATGACCGCATCACCTTTGCAAATGGCGAATGCGTATGCGTCGATTGCAAACGGTGGAATATTAAATAAACCTTATATAATCCAAAGCATCACTGACGTTGAAACAAATCAAAAGCATGAAAATAAACCAACAGAAATTCGCAGAGTTGTATCTGAAGAAACTGCGCAGCAGATGCGAATGATGTTGGCCGGAGTGACTTCGGGCAAGGGTACAGGCTTGGCTGCGCGTGTACCAGGTTATATCGTCGGTGGAAAAACCGGAACTGCGCAAAAAGTAAAAACAAATGGCCGCGGTTATGTGCCCGGTGGTTACATCGGAAGTTTCACAGGATTTATTCCTGCGAATGATCCGCAGTATGTGATTTATGTGGCCTTGGATCATCCTAAAAAAGGTTATTACGGTTCACAAGTAGCAGCGCCGTTATTCGCAAGCATTGCTTCGTACGCCGTTCGTAAAGAAGGTATTGCTCCAGAAATTTTAGCAGAAAAAGATTTAACACAAGTGCCGGTGGCACAAACAGATTTAAATCAAAAACAAATCGAAAGTTACAGTTTACAAGATTTAAAAAATGAAAAACAAATTTTAACAGCAGCACCGGAATTAAAAAAATTATCAGTTCGCGAAGTTTTACAAAAAGTTCACCAACAGGACATTAAAATTAAATTTATTGGTCAGGGGCAGGTTTCAAAAACATGGCCTGAAGCGGGTGAAGCTTTGAATCAAGACCGCCAGATGACAGTTTTTTTGAAAGAGTAAAGTTTTAACTAAACTTACTTCAAACATCCATTTTTTTTCAAAGTTTCAAGCATCAATTCTTTTTGTTCATCAGGAATAGTTAATTTTTTTGCAGCCTCAAAGCCTTTGAGCATTTGCGGACATTTTTCAGAGACTTTTATTTTTTTGACAGACATTTTTGGTGAAGTGTCACTCGCTGCAAACAATTGTATTGTGCTTAAAATAATATCTTAACTGCTGGCGCTTGTGTAATTTTTTAAACAGTGCTGCCAGTATTTGTGAGTTAAAGCGATTAAAATAGCAGGCATGATCAGCGCCCAAACCAAAAGGCTAGGCTGAAAAGGTTCTAATAAAAATCGAGTAGGAACAGATGCGATCATTGCGAATGGCAAAATAAAAATCAAAATTTTTCTAAAAATACCACTCATCAGGCTTGAATAAATTCCATCGGGTCGTAGGCCTAATCTGAATAATGAATACCAAACGTATTGTAAAAAATCCGCACGAGTAAATAATAGCGCCGTCGCATTTAAAGCGAATCGTCCGCAAAAAATAACAGTTAATCCCGAAGGAATCATAATCAGCAACCATAATAGGCGCAGCCAAGAAAAATCAGGCAATTGATTCAATGACCAAATCAATCCAGTCAGTGTAATAAAAAAACAGGGTACATGAGAAATTGAAATTTTTTGTGAACTGGTCATGAACATTGAATTCACGGGCTTTGTTAATAATAAATCAAGCTGACCTTTTCGTACATCGTCATTAAATTTTGAAAAATTACTGTCCCATAAAATCATATATATCGAATCGACAAACAAAGCTAAAAACATGAACACGCGCATTTGATCTTGGCCCCAGCCGCCAATTAATTTTGTGTGTCGGTATAAAACTTGATAAATCACTAATTGTGATGCGTACCAAACAAATTCGGCACAAATGAGCAGGAAAAAATTAAATCGGAATTCAAGATCCGCAACAAGGCTGGCTTTAAAAAAACCTTTATAAATTTCAACATATTTGTGGATTAAATATTTCATTAAGCGCCCGTACCTGTATATTCAAGCAGACCTTTTTTCCAAATCATTCGTGCCACAATTGAAAATAAGATAAAACTGACGAAAACCGAAATAAAACCATTCATTACGACACGATGATCGATACGTCCTGTGATATAAGCTACCGGAATATACACGCCCGATGAAAAGGGCAAAGCTGTTAATACATTTTTTAAAGTTTCAGGCATTAAATCAAACGGGACTAATTCGCCGGCGAGTACAAATAGCGATAAATTTTTAATTAATGTAAACGATCGGACTTTGGTGATGAAAAAAGCGATGCTGCTGACGATAAAGCTCATGGTGTGCAGTAAAAATAAATAAAAGAAAACCAAAGTTAATGCGAGCGGAATTTTTTCGTATTGCACTGGAAGTTTAAAGTAAAATGAAACAAATAATGGAACCAGTAAAGACAGAAACGTTGTGATGACTTTGTAACCCATTAATTGACTGAGGTAATATTCATAAAAACTGATCGGACGAGTCAGCACGATATTGATATTTCCTGAGGCCACGTCTTCGACCATCATCGATTCATACATCCAGCTGATCGCAACACGACCTAAAAATGGAGCCCAGACGCCGTAAGCCAAGTAAGCTTCCTTCGTAAATCCACCAATTAGATTTGAATTGTTGGCTTCGAACAGCGCAATCCACAATAAAATTTCAATACCAACTGTGATCAGTGGCTGTAAATACGCATCGATAAAAAAATTAAATCGATATTCTAAATTTGTGACAATCGCAAGCTGGCTAAATGCCAGATTCTTTCGCCAAAAAGCCATGAATGACTTCTTCAAAATCGACCTCTTCTGTTTTTAAATCGCTGACTTCGCCAGATTTTAAAA
>CANBND010000101.1 GCA_947370945.1 Pseudobdellovibrionaceae bacterium
AATACAACTTATGTCGAGTTGCTTGACAAGGAGTGGCGGCGGGGCTAATTTGCGCTGGAATAAGCCAAAGCATAAGTAGGCGAAAAGCCTTAAGTTTTAGCTCAAAACATGGAGGAAAAATGAATCCAATGAATCCAACAATCGGCTTAAATCCGATGGATGCAATGAACACTAAACCTACAACAAAAGTTAAAATCATCAAGCGTTACCAAAATCGAAAGTTGTACGACACTCAACAAAGTTGCTATGTCACTTTAGACGACATTGCTAAAATGATTCGTGCAAGCGAAGAAGTTATGGTTATCGATAACAAATCTAAAAACGATATTACTGCAGCAACTTTGACTCAAATTATTTTTGAATCAGAGAAAAAAGCTTCTCAGTATGCTCCGCTTTTTACTTTACGTGAAATCATTCAACATGCGAACGGAAGTATTTCTTCATACTTAGCTAAATTGGGCGCATTCCCGATTGATTATATGACGAAACAAGCTGCTGTGAATGTTCACATCGAACGCGCATCAACTGATGATCTCAAACAAAATTTAGAAAATCGTGTCGCTGCTGCAGCAAGAACAAATACAGATGCAACTTCAAAAGTTGTCGCTGAAAAAGCAATGGTATTACCGGGCTCAAACTTAGAAGAAGAAACTCCAAGTTTACCTCTACCAAGCAGCAATCAGAATTTTAATTTGTAATTATTAAATAAATTATAATTAAAAAAAGCCCACTTGAAAAGGTGGGCTTTTTTTTGGACTAAATTCTGCAACGATACGATTTGGGTGCTGCAGCAGGCACAGGTTTTAATTTCAAATCCGAAATTTGAATCTAAAATTGAATCCGTACGGAATAGGAATTTATGTCGTCGGTCATTAATAGCAGATCTGCCTTTGAGCTTTTGAAAAACCAATTCAATCCTGACGTCGAAGAATTTTGGGGGCTTTTTTTAAATAATCATTTGAATGTTATTGATTTTAAATTAATTCATCGCGGAACCATGGACAGCTGTTCTGTGCACCCACGGGATATTTTTCGTGAAGCCATCCGACTAAATAGTTGCGCAATTATAATCGCACACAATCACCCCAGCCGGAGCGTTGACCCGTCGCCTGCCGATTTGAAACTGACTCAGAAGTTTAAAAAAATTGGACAACTGGTGCAAATACCTGTGATTGATCATTTGATTTTTTCTGATTTAAATTACTATAGTTTTAAAGAAAAAAAATTAATGTGATACTATTCAATTTGAGGGTTCAGATTCAAACGTATCGTTATCATTTTGCTGATTCGTTGGACGGCGAAGCGGCTTTACACTTTTAATCTGCAGATCATCTGTTAATGTAATTTGATAGCCATCTTTTTTAGCATTTTCTATATATTCTTTGGCGTATTGTTTTTTTGCCTGCTCGCTTTGTATTTTTAACATTTGAGAATCATAAGACCGTTGATCGAATGTTTCAGCCAGTGTTTTATCGGTTGCAAAAGAATTGTCTTTTGCAATTTGTAATTCGATCGGAATTGTTTCTGGTGAAATTTCTTTTTCTTCGTTTTTAGCGATTCCAACAATTTGATTTTTAATTGTTCGCACAGAAGATTGCTGTTGTCTTTGCACATCTGTCTGAGTTTCTTTTAAATACTTATTAACTAATTCGTCCGGTGTGAGTTGCAATTGTGTTGCGACGGGCTTTGCCTGCGGCACCAAATTTGTTTTTTTAAAATAGACATAACCGAAAATGCCTATACAAGCTGTTCCGGTAAAAAATAAAATGTAATTCAAAAATTGATTCAACCATTTCACATGATGATTATCGGCAGAAATCGTTATAATATTTAGTTTTTACAGCTGAGAGGAGCTGGCGTCTTAATTTGATACGTTTTGAATAATAATTATATGCATATCAGTCTATGGACATCAGATATCTTGGCATGTGCCGGTTTTTACGGTAAACGTGACCTCGTAGTAAAAACTTAAACAACGAGCGCTATACAATGAACAATGACAATGAATTACGAATCATAAATATTGAAATGAAAATGTCACATCAAGACGTTATGCTTGAAGAGTTACATCAAGTAATTTATCGCCAACAGCTCGAGCTTGATTTGCTTCAAAAAAAATTATCCTTACTGCAAGAACAGCTTTCGTCAGACAGCGATATTCGTCCCGCCGGTGAAAAACCGCCTCACTATTAATTTTATATTACATCGTAAATAAAGAGCGCGACCAACGTCTCAAAATAAAACATTTCGTGTTAAGTTTTAATTAAAAATACCGACAAGTTGATTAATATGAAAAAAAATACGTCAGTTTATTTATTTTTATTTTTTTGTGTATTTTCGTGTAACACCAAAAACACAGAATCCATCAAATCAATCGGCGATGGTGTCGGTGCAATTGCTGGTGCGCCCACAGTCACAACAGTGTCGCCAACCAGCTATGGCGTCAAAGGTGGAATTCCAATCACTGTGACCGGAACAAATTTTGACGCAAATTCAACCGTAACAGTCGGAGGCACCACGTGCACTGCACCTGTTATTACTGTGCCCACACAAATTGTTTGCACTTTACCTTATCACTTTGCATCGGTGGTTGATGTTGTTGTTTCAAATTCTGGCGGCATCAGCGGAACATTATTTAATTCTTTTTCATACAATTCATATTTATATGTCGCAAATCAAAGTGGTTCATCTGCATTAACACGCTTAAAGGCAGATTCAGCAACAGGTGTTATTACAAATTTAGGTACGACATCAGTTCCTAATGGCGCTTACGGTGTCGAAGTGGATTCATCAAATTCTTGGGTTTACACAGCTGCTGTTAGCACAAATCAAATCGCAGGTTTTTCAATTAACCATGCGACAGGCGGATTGACCGCAGTCACCGGAAGCCCCTTCACAGCCGGCAGCGGAGTGAATGGCGTTGGTATTTCCAAAGACAGCAAATGTTTAATCGCCAGCAACTGGACAGCTTCAGCTGCGACTGCTGTAACTAGTTTTTCAATTAATCAATCGACAGGTGCTTTAACAAAAGTCGCTGACTATACCGGCGGAACAAAGCCCGGCGGAATTGGAATCGATCCACAAAATCGTTTTGCCTTTGTTGCAAATTACGCTGGAGATGGCGCTAATGGTGGCGATATTTCTGCATACAAATTAAATACGACGAATTGCACATTGGTATTTGTCGGCAGTACCCTATCAGGCTTATCTCCTGATGCAATTTCTGTTCATCCAAGCGGAAAATTTTTATACACAGGCAATGCAAGTCTCGCTGGCGGCATCACTGCAATGTCGATCGATCAATCCACGGGTGCACTATCATTAATTGCAACTTACGTAACATCAGACGCAAGAAATGGCTCTGGTGTTGAAATTGATAAAACCGGCAGCCAAGTTTATACGACTGCACGCGGGAACGGAATCGCAGGTCAAGGCAAAGTTTGGGGTTACAATATCGATCCAAACAGCGGAACACTTTCACTTGTTAACAATTGGGCGACGAATGATGGCCCGAATGACGTTCGTATTTTAGGTAGCGGATTATTTGTTTTTACAGCCAACACCGAAAGCAACACGATTACAATTTTAACTCGTGATTTAGCAACAGGTAATTTAAATCCGGGATCTCCGTCGTCATTTACGATTGGCAATTCACCGGGCGTGATGGGGATTACTTTTTAATGAATTTTGTGTTGTGTAAATTTATTTTTTTAATATTAATTTTGCCGTGCCTGTGTTTTTCAGCCGAATCAAAATCATCTGGCCATAAACTGTTATTGCTGGATGCAAATGCTTTGTTTGGCTGGGGTTCATCAAAAATTGCAACAGACAGCAGTATTCCGTCCATTGGATCATTTAATTTAGGCTTAAATGCAGGCGTAAATATTAAAAAATTCAGTTTAGGCGCATCGTATGATTACAGAATTTTAACACAATATTCTTCGATTGATCCAACGGTTGGCAATCGCCGCGGCAACTTAATTACACCGCTTTCAGTTTTTGTACGTTTAAATTTTGAGAAAATTCGTTTTGGCTTGTCACTAGTTACTTCGGGTACTTATGAAATGACTGATAAAACATCCACAGGTCAAAGCTTATCATATTTAAATCCAAGTGGTTTTCGTTTTGAAATTATTCTGAAAAAATTTCCACGCGCTACACCAATGTTTTTCTATGAAACCATCGGTTTTTCAACAAAATCAGTCGATGGTGTTCAAACTACACTTTCAGATAAATTAACGTATTCAAGTTTTGGCGTCGGAGCAAAATATGAATTTTAATTTAAGATATTTTTCAATTATTTTTTCACTGATTTTTTTACCCACCGTTTTTTTAAATACCAGCTGTGGTCAAAAAAATGGTCCGTCAAATTCTGGTACTACAAATACATACAATTTTGTCTATGTCGGAAGTCTTGGCAGCAGCACGCTGAATTCCTATTATCTAAATTCAACCGGAGCGCTGATTTTGGCTTCAAATACAATTTCAACCGGCAGTGGAACATCGAATATCAGTGACATTGATTTTTCAAAAAACGGCAAAGTTTTATACGCAGCCAATCGAGCCTCAAATAACGTCTCGTGGTATGACATAAATCCAATGACCGCAGCAACGCCCGGTGCAATTAATTTTTCGTCCTTAACATATGCGGGCTCTGGCGCATCCAGCGTTGCTGTTCACCCCAGCGGAAACTTTTTATATTTATCTGATTCAACAGCGGTTTCAAATAATATTACATTTTTTAATATGAGTTCAGCAACAGGAGTCATCGATTCCGCCAGCATCTTGAATTACACAGCAAGGACAAATCCCACACAGATGGCCTTTGATTATTTGGGCAGTTATTTATTCGTCGTCAATCGCGGTACATCTGATATTTCATCATATTCAGTTTCTGCGACCGGTGTTTTAAATACTATTGCGCTAAGCACTGCCACCGGTACAAACCCCGAAGACATCGCCGCACATCCTTCGCAACGATTTATTTATACATTATGTGTTGGTGTAAATAAAATTTATTTGTATTCAACAAATTCAGGAACACCAACAGCTTTATCAACACCATTCGTAACAACAGGCAATGGACCTAAAAAAATTGTGATTACTCCAAACGGAAATTTTGTGTACGTCACAAATTTCACTGATAATACAATTAGTGTTTATACTGTAAATTCAACAACAGGATTATTATCGACAGCAGCGGGTTCACCTGTTGTGGGCCCCGCTAGCGCCGGAGTTTACGCGATGGATATCACAAACGACAGTAAATATATGATCGTCACAGGTGATACAGATTCAAAAGTATATGTTTATTCAATTGATGCGAATACTGGTTTATTAACACAAGTTGGTTCTGGTATTGATCTGACAGGCTCGAACCCAAGATCTGTAAAAATACTTCCGCTGACCGCTGTCGAATAATAATTATTTTTTAAGTTCTATTTTTTCTGAAGTATTTTTCTTTTTTTTCATTTGACGTAAATGCCAAATATACATTCGCTCGACTTTGCCGCGCGCCCATTCAGTACGACGTAAAAAAGTCAGACTGGATTTAATACTTGGGTTTTCGTTAAAACATTTAATTCTTATCGCTAAACCCAATTCTTCCCAGCCTAATTCATTCACCATTTCAGTTAGCATTTTTTCAAGCGTAATTCCGTGCAGTGGATCGTTATTTTTTTTACTGGTTTGCTTCGGCGCTGGTTTTTTTTCTGTATTTTCGGCTTCGTCATCGATAAATTTTTCATCGTCAGCCATTTTTATTTGTCCAATCTTGAAATCAAAATTTTATCGCGGTCAGTGACCAAATTAATCACTTGGCCTTCACGTCCAGCGCGCGCAGTACGGCCCACGCGGTGCAAATAATTTTCGATTTGTTGTGGTAAATGATAATTAATCACACGATCTATGTGATCCACATCAAGCCCGCGCGATGCCAGATCTGTTGAAATTAATAATTTAATCTTACCATCACGAAATAATTTTAAATTCGCACGACGTTCGACTTTGTCCATTTCACCACGGTAACACAAACATTCAAATCCGCTTTTTTTCATCAGTTCAAATAAAATATCACATTGAGTACGCGTGTTGACAAAAATTAATGTACTGCCGTCGTTTTTTTCATTCAGAATTTTTTCCATCAACGGGTAACGTTTGCCTTCAGGGACCATTACATTTTTCGTCGACAGTGTTTTTACTGTTTGCACTGTGTTTCTTTGGCCCACGACTTGGCTGTTGGTGCTGCGAATAATTTCTGCTTTTGAAAAAAGTGAGGTGATTAACTCTTGCGTCGCATTCGAAACCGTCGCTGAAAATAAACCCAATTGTAAATTTCGGGCTGATTCGCTGGCGATACGTTCTGCGTCTGGTAAAAAACCACCATCCAACATTTGATCGGCCTCATCGAAAATTAAAATTCTGTTGTCACACAAATTAATTAATTCTAAATCCATCAACTGAATCAATCGCCCTGGTGTTGCGACCAAAATATCAAATGGTGCTTTAATATTTTGTTTCGCTGACGCCGCCGTTGAACCGCCCAAAACCGTGCGTACACGCAATCTGGTTGTGTGCGTAAATAATTTAAATACACGCGAAACCTGTTCACCCAATTCGCGACTTGGAACAATCACCGCCGCACGAGGTTGTGCTTCGGTCACAACCGGATTATTTTGCAATTCCAATGATTTTAACATTTGTAAAATTGGTAAAACATAAGCCAACGTTTTACCGCTGCCCGTTTCAGAAACTCCGACCACCGATTTTCCGGCCAGCATAGCCGGCATCGATTGGCTTTGAATATCTGTGGTTTTAATAAAATTTTTCTCGTTCAAAGTTTCTTTCAGACTTTGAATAAAATTAAAATCAGTAAATAAATTACTTTTCACATTTTTTTGAGTCGTATTATTATCTGTCATTATTTTTTCACCACAAATTTTCTAATTTCAGTCATGTATGATTCTTTGCCTGTGTTAATATCCACTGTACCTTGTTGATGCAAAATCGACCAACGGTTATTTTTATCTAAACTGTTTTCAAGACCTGCTAAGAATTTTGAATCGATTCCATAAATTTCAAGCTCGTCCGCACGATGAACGTCATTGTTTTTAATATCATCAACAAGCACATCGGCACTTTTATACGTGTAAACGACAACTCGCTTTGCCGTCTTTGCGGCCTTGTGCAATTTTTTCGCTGATGCATTGCCGATTTCAATCCACAAATTCACATTACCATTCAGGCCCACAACTTTCATCGCCGGCGTGTCAGGGTCACTCAGACCTGCGCCAGAAAATTCAAGGCCCTCTTCGTAACTTAGAACATAAGCCAATACGCGTGTTAATAAATATGCAGCAACTTCTGAAGGGTGCTGGGCAATTCGAAAATCCAAAGTTTGATATAAACCCCGATCAATATCTGAAAGTTCAATTGAAAATCGATATAACATTTAAAATACAACTTTCATGCAACGACTTTCATGTTAAAATAAATTTCTGACATTTTTCATTTGTTTATGAATTTCAGATTTTCGAAAACCCAAAACCTGCAACCACCCATAAAATTTTTGGCTGTGATTCATTTCTTTGAGATGGCAAACTTCATGAGCCACCACGTAATCAAACAGATGTTTTTCAAAGGCAACAATTTGCCAATTAAAAATCAGATCGCCCTTTGATGAACAGGCGCCCCAGCGTGATTTATAATTTTTTAATGATATTTTTTTTGCAGAAACATTTAAACGTTCTGTAAAAAATTGCACACGTGATTTAATTTTTTCTAAAGCCTCGGCTTGGTACCATTTGATTAATAATTTTTGAATATATTTTTCAGTTATCGCATCAGTATCGATTGCGGTAATTTTTGGCGGCACTGGCACTATCAATTCGTTTTCAAATCTTGTGATCGAACCTTTGCCATCAATAATTTTTAAAATTAATTGTTCACCATAAAAAGGTAAAACTTCGCCCGTTATAAATTTTATTTTATTTTGAACAGGGTGATCTTCGATCATTTTATATTTTTTCAAAATCCAATCAGAATGCACATTTAACATATTCTGAATTTCAGAAATTTTTGTACGCACCGGAGCCGTCACCCGAACTGTGCGGGAACCCAGAACGCGAATCGTTAAACGTCTGGCACGCTTCAGATATTTAACTTCGATATGAATTTCTGGATTTGGTTCAAAATTTAAACTATTCACTCTTTGAAAGTTTAAACTGATTCTTCGATGTAACGAAGCATTTTTGCATTTGTGACATCATATTGCGCCTTAATATGACGCCCCTTAAAGAAAATGCACTTATAACCTTCAGATTCATCCAAGACAATGTACGGAACTTCTGCGCGAGCATAGGCCGTGACAGCTTCTTTCACCGTATGATTTATACAAATAAATTTTTGCAAATCAACATCCGCCGATAAAAATTCAGCAACGCTGATGACCAAGCCCTGCTGATTTAAATTCGGAAAATTATTTTTTAAAATTTCAAAGCAACCGAGCTCTTCATCTTTATTTAGCATACGAACAAATAATTATTTTTGAGTTGTTTTTTTTACTTTGTTTTTTGCAAACAAAGAAATCATGGGTTTAAATCCGCCCCAAATCATACGTTTACCATCAAAGGGCATGTCAGACATTTCCATTTCAAGACGAGAATCATTCATGACTTTTGATAATACCTGATCGCGATGTTTTCTGTTTTTATAAACAATCCAACAAACAAAAACAGTTTCTGTGAGCTTCATTTTCACACTGCGTGGAAACGACGTCACTTTACCTTTTTGTACGTCATCAGCAGCACATTCATTATATGCAAGTGCGCCGTGTTCGATCCAAATTTTTCCTGCTTTTTGAGCCATTTTTAAATACGCAGCTACTTTTTTCTTAGGCACAGGAGTTACAATTGAATCAACGTAATTTTTCATATTTGTTCCTTAATTTGTGTGTTTATTTCAATTTTATTTTATATACTGATTAAATATGATTTACATCAAAGATTTAATAGCTGCAGAAATACGTCTAAAACCCAAGCCCTGCGTCATAAATTCAGTTTTGGGCGACAGTTATTTATTTGAAAAAAATAAAATTTACCGAACGCGCCGACAAACCGCCGCAAATTTAAAAATAAAATTCAAAAAACTGTGCCCTATTTAGAAAATACAGAAATATTTGCTAACTTTAATTCAAATTCGCAAAACATAACAGTCGATGAATTATTGTTTCTGGGCACAAAAACAAATCATATTTTGCACGAAACATCACATGTGA
>CANBND010000102.1 GCA_947370945.1 Pseudobdellovibrionaceae bacterium
TGCGAAGTTGCAGGGGCCGTGAACGCACCGGTTGAAGAATTAATTGTTCCACCGCCAGATAAAACAGAAAATGTATATGGACTGACTCCACCCGTTGATGAAAATGTTTGCGTCCCATTCACTGCTAATGTCACCGTCGCAGGACTGATGGATAAAGCCGCGTTCACAGTCACCGTTGCATTTGATGTATTAGACAAACTGTCGGTCACGCGAACGATGACACTTCCTGCTGTGGCAGGTGCAGTGAAAATTCCTGTCGCAGCTACGATACTGCCACCACCACTGACGATTGAATAAGTGTACGGACTGACTCCGCCCGTCGCTGAAAATGTTGTGACATTATTCACAGCCAAAGTCATTGCTACCGGAGTAATTGCTAAAGCTGGATTCACTGTGACTGTAGCATTTGAAGTATTTGATAAACTGTCGGTCACGCGAACTGTAACGGTACCAGCTGTTGCAGGAGCCGTGAACGCACCCGTGGCTGCAACGATGCTACCTCCGCCAGAAACAATTGAATACGTGTACGGACTGACTCCGCCTGTTGATGAGAATGTTTGCGTACCGCTGACTGCTAATGTTGGTGCCGCCGGAGTTATCGCAAGCGCCGCATTGATTGTAACTGTCGAATCAGAAATTTGACTTAAAGAATCTGTCACTCGAACAATCGCGCTGCCCGCCGTTGCCGCCGCAGTATAGGCACCGGTTGATGAATTAATACTGCCGCTGCCTGAAAAAATTGAATATGTGTACGGCGCAAATCCACCCGAAGCAGAAAATGTAAATAAATTATTTACTGATAATGATTTTGTTGCAGGAGTTATCGCAACAGCACTGACCACTGTGACAGTTGCATTTGAAATATTTGATAAACTGTCTGTGACTCGAACTGTGACTGAACCTGCCGTCGCCGGAGCTGTGAATGCACCCGTGGCTGCGACGATACTGCCGCCACCACTGACGATTGAATATGTGTACGGGCTGACTCCACCCGTTGCAGAAAATGTTTGCGTTCCGCTCATCACAATATTTAATGAAGTTGGTGAAATTGCTAATGCAGAATTAATTGTCACTGTCGCGTTCGAAGTATTACTTAATGAATCAGTCACTCGAACTGTGACTGTACCCGCCGTGGCCGGAGCTGTGAAAGCACCTGTCGCTGCGACGATGCTGCCGCCGCCACTAACGATTGAATATGTATAAGGACCAACTCCACCTGTGGCTGAAAAAGTCTGAGAGTTATTCACAGCCAATGTTGGTGCGGCTGGAGTTATGGCTAATGCTGAATTAATTGTGACTGTTGAATTTGAAGTTTGACCTAATGAGTCTGTGACTTGAACAACAGCACTGCCCGAAGTTGCGGGAGCTGTATATGCACCCGTTGCTGCGACGATACTGCCGCCACCTGAAAAAATTGAAAATGTGTACGGTGCTAATCCACCGCTGGCCGAAAATGTAAATAAATTATTCACAGCCAAAGTTTTTGTTGCAGGAGAAATTGTTACGCTACTTGCCACTGTCACTGTTGCATTTGATGTATTACTTAATGAATCAGTCACACGCACTGTCACTGAACCCGCTGTGGCCGGTGCAGTAAAGGCTCCTGTAGCTGCAACGATACTTCCACCGCCACTGACGATTGAATATGTGTACGGACTGACTCCTCCGCTACTTGAAAATGTTTGCGTACCGCTGATGACTAAATTGACCGACGCAGGAGTTATCGCCAAAGCCGAATTAATTGTAACTGTTGAATTTGCTGTTTGCCCGATCGCATCGGTCACGCGAACAACTGCGCTGCCGGCTGTTGCAGGTGCTGTGTATGAACCCGTTGCCGCAACGATGCTGCCGCCGCCAGAAAAAATTGAATACGTGTACGGAGTTTGTCCACCGCTGCCTGCAAAAGAAAATACATTATTAACAGCTAAAGTTTTTGTTGTTGGTGTGATTGCTAAAACCGAAACCACAGTGACCGTTGAATTTGAAATATTTGAAAGCGCATCTGTCACGCGAACAGTGACTGAACCCGCCGTTGCTGGTGCAGTAAATAATCCGGTTGCTGAATTAATACTTCCACCACCTGAAATAATTGAATATGTATACGGAGTGACTCCGCCACTGGCCGAAAATGTGTGTGTCGTGCTTACGGCTTTTGTGACTGAGGCTGGTGAAATTGCCAACGCTGCATTCACTGTCACTGTTGCATTGGCTGTTGCACTTAATGAATCCGTCACGCGAACTGTGACCGTGCCTGCTGTCGCTGGTGCTGTGAAAAAACCCGTGGCCGCGACGATACTGCCGCCACCTGAGATGATTGAATATGTGAATGGACCAGATCCACCCACCGCCGCAAAAGTTGTCGTGTTATTCACAGCCAACGAAATTGCCGCTGGAGAAATTCCCAATGCATTTGTAATTGTCACTGTTGAATTCGCCGTATGACCTAAGCTGTCTGTCACACGAACCACGGCGCTGCCGGCTGTCGCAGGTGCTGTGTATGCACCGGTTGCAGAATTTATTGATCCCGCACCAGAAAAAATTGTAAATGTATTCGGAGCAACACCGCCCGTTGACGAAAAAGTTAAATTGCCATTTACAGATAATGTGATTGATATCGGTGAAATTGCTAAAGCTGAATTGACTGTGACGGTTGATGTGGCTGTTGCAGCCAATGCATCGGTCACCCGAACAGTGACTGTACCCGCCGTCGCCGAAGCTGTGAAAAAACCCGTCGCTGAATTTATTGTTCCGCCACCACTGACGATTGAATAAACCAACGGAGGCGTTCCACCGCTGCCTGCAAATGTCTGTGTGTCATTCACGGCCAATGTCACTGCGGCGGGGCTTAAACTTAAAACCGAAGTCACCGTAACTGTTGATGACGAAATATTCCCGATCGAATCCGTAACTAAAACTGTGGCCGCCGTGTTTGAAGCCGGCGCCGTATATAAACCCGTCGATGGATCAACAGATCCCGTACCCGCAGAAACTGAAAACACATACGGAGACACTCCACCAGTTGCAGACAAACTGAGTGTCGCATTGGTCATGATCGTTTGTGAAATTGGCGAAATTTGTAAAGCTGGGTTTACTGTCACATTTGCGCTGACTGTTGCACCCAAAGAATCCGACAACTGAACTATCACAACACCCGCAGATGCCGGAGCTGTAAATTGACCAACATCAGCGACTGTCAAAATCAGTCCACCACCACTGACGATTGAATAATTATACGGAGCTGTTCCGCCGGTGGCTGTAAAATTAAAATTATTATTCACAGCTAAAGTCGTGGCTATAGGCGAAATCGCCAATGCTGTTGTTGGTGTCGTCACTGGAACTGTTTCACCTGGTGCAAAACCATCCGATGCACCTTTGCATGAAGTGATCAAAACTACAGTCAGAAATAAAAATAAAATTTTTAAACTGTTCATCATAATTCAAGACTCCCGACAACGTACTGTTGTTTTACATATTATCGGACTTTGGGCGTAAAATCTTAATATTTTTTTAACTGTCTTATTTTGAGACATAGAGTGTTTCGAAATGATTTATGAAACAAAAATATATCGTTACAAACAAAAAAAGGAGTAGTTTTCACCACTCCTTTTAAAATTTAATTACAATAATTTATTTATTAAATTAAGGTGCGCAGAACGGAGCCGTTGGCATAATTTTGCAAAGAATATCACAAAGTGATTGGTCACCCAATGGACATTGTCCTGGCGTTCCCGGAGTACCAGGGTTGCTTGGATTTCCTGGATCAGTTGGTCCACCTGGATTTCCCGGATTTGTTGGGCCAGCTGAAGAAACTTTTCCAACATTGATATCTAATGTTGAAACTGAATTTCCTGAAGCATCCGTTGCCTTAACAGTCACAGTACCTTCTTTAGTACCCGTTAATAAACCCGCCGCATTTACAGTCGCGATATTTGTATCAGATGATACGAACGTCACAGCACCTTTTGCATTTTTCATATTCATTTGCAAAGTTGCATTCACATCAATCGTTGCCGCAGCCGGAACCATCCATGCTTTTTGTGACAACAATGTATCAACAGCAGACATTGCATCTACACGGCAATTACAAGCTGTTTCAATTTTTACTTTTGCGCCAGTGACTTGCAATAACGAACGCACTTCTGCACCCGTCAATTTTGCATCTTGAGCTTTTAAAAATGCAACCATACCAGCAACCAACGGCGTCGCCATTGATGTACCAGATAAATTATCATATTTATCACCTGGCAATGTCGAAATGATTGCATCACCCGGAGCAGCTAAGGAAACTTTTGCTTTTCCGTAGTTTGACCATTGTGGTTTGTTATCTGAAGAATCCGAAGCGGCAACTGTAATCATGTTCGCAGTTCCTGCGTTCGCCGGATAAACTTCTGTTGTATCATTATTTTTTCCGTCATTTGCTGCAGCCGTTACGAAAATAATCCCAGCTTGTTCAGCACGTTGAATCGCTTCAACTAATGGTTTCGCTGTTGTCAATGGTACGCTTGCGCCCCACGAAGCTGAAATCACTTGAACATTTTTACTGATCGCATAGTCAATCGCTTTAACACCGCCATCAAGATCACCCGATCCATCAGCACCTAAAAAACGAAGTGGCATAATTGAAACTTCAGGACTCATACCTTGTGTTCCACCATCAACTAAACCCGTTGCACCGACGATACCCGCGCAGTGTGTACCGTGACCTGGATTTTGTTGAGATGTTAAATCCATTGGATCTGCATCGTTATCGCGAAAGTCAAAACCAGCAACCATGTTTGGCGCTAAATTTTTGTGTTTGTAATCAACACCAGTGTCGATCACTGCTAACAAAACATTTTTTGAACCTTTGTTGCCAGCACGTTTCCATGCGGCTTCTGCATTTACTTTTGTTAAAGCATACTGAGTTTTTAAAGCCTTCATATCAACGGGCGTTGAAAATGCGTGTAATTTGAAATTCGGAACTACATATTCAACATTTTTATCAGAATAGAAAGACGCTATTGTGCGCGCTTGAGCTTTTGTATCGCCTGAAAGATTTACTTTCAAAAGTTTTCCGGCTTTGTGTAAACCACGAACTTCAATATTCGACGATTCCGTCTGCATTGAAATAATGTTGTTTACTGCTTTTTCGTTTTTATATTTCACTAAAAATTCTGCAGCGTTTGCAGAAACTGTTAGCCCCATCGAGATCGCTAAAGCCAGAATGGCTTTCTTTGATTGAATCATATTCCCTCCGTGTGAATAATTCTTCGTATTTAAATGTCTGAGAGTTTTTGACTCTCTAATAATTTTTAGTTCCAACATGGAACTGTTTTTTTAATTTCATAAATCGTATCCTGACCAAATCTTAAAAAAGTAGTAAAAAATCAAGCTAACGCGTCTGGACTTTCGTATTGTTTCAATTGAGGCGGCGCGAAATTAGGTTTGAACTATATATATGTAAATAAATTTTACCGGATACGGAGTTCGACGATGACATATTTTGAAGTTTTTATTTTATCGCTGATCGAAGGCTTAACGGAATTTATTCCTGTATCATCGACAGGTCACCTCATTTTGGCCGGTCATTTTTTAAATCTGCAACCTAATGAATTTTTAAAGGCCTTTGATGTCATTATTCAATTCGGGGCAATATTGGCGGTCATCTATTTATATAAAGACAAATTTTTAAAAATTGATGTCAGTTTTTATAAAAAATTATTTATTGGTTTTATTCCCGCGGCAGTGATTGGTTTTTTCGTCAAAGATTTGGTCGCCAGCTTGTCCGAAAATAATTCTGTGATTGCTTGGTCGTTAATTTTAGGTGGAATCATTTTGTTTTTTGCAGATTCATTTTTTAAAACTCCGGTTGCAAAAGAA
This sequence comes from Pseudobdellovibrionaceae bacterium, assembly GCA_947370945.1. Classification (GTDB taxonomy): domain Bacteria; phylum Bdellovibrionota; class Bdellovibrionia; order Bdellovibrionales; family Bdellovibrionaceae; genus Pseudobdellovibrio. Next base: position 5,860 of record CANBND010000102.1, read on the forward strand.
ATCTCAATTTTAGATTCATTTAAAATTGGCGTTGTTCAGTGTATCGCAATGATCCCCGGCGTTTCCAGATCCGGCGCAACTATTATCGGAGCACAAGCCTTAGGCTTCACAAAAAAAACGGCTGCTGAATTTTCATTTTTCTTAGCCGTTCCAACGATGGCTGCTGCGACATTATATAAACTTTGGAAAATTCGACACATCATTCAATCAGATCAAATCATGCATTTAACTGCAGGCATTGTGTTGTCATTTATTTTTGCGGTACTGGCGATTAAATTTTTCATTTCATTAATTCAAAAATATGGTTTTAAATGGTTTGGCGTTTATCGCATCATTATTGGCGTTGTTGTTTTAGTTTTTTTTAAATAAGGAATTTTATGAATCTTTTTACAAATTCAGCGTCGTTTGTTTCTGGTGAAATTGAACAAATTTTAAATTCAGTTGTCATTTCTGTACCGAATTGGAAATGGCTCGCGATTATTTTAGGATTTGGTTTTTTATTTCTAATTCGCGGATTATTTATACAGGGTTTGATTTTACTTAAACGTAGTCAAAAAAAATGGGCTGAAAAAAATGTTTTCATCAGCCATTTATTAGATCTTGAAATCGAAAAAAGCATCAGCTGGATTTTGCTATCAATATTTGCGATGGTACTGGTTGAAAATTTAGACCTGACAATAAACCTTGAAAAATATTTGCTGATTTTTTCTAAATTATTTTTATGTTATAACACGGTTCGCTTGGTTTATTTGGCCGTCGAAGCTTTTGGCTTTGTGCTGGAGGCTTGGTCAGCAAAAACAGCATCACAAATCGATGACCAATTGGCGCCTCTGGCCACAAAAACATTAAAAGTTTTAGTGATTTTAATTGGTGGATTAATTGTTTTACAAAATTTTGGTGTAAATGTAACCGCACTTCTTGCGGGCCTTGGTATTGGCGGCGTTGCCTTAGCCTTCGCAGCCCAAGACACCGTGGCCAACGTATTTGGAACTATAACAATTTTATTAGATTCACCATTTAAATTGGGCGACCGAATTAAAATTTTAGATGTCGAAGGCAATATTCTTGAGGTCGGTTTCAGATCAACACGCATCCGCACATTTTATAATTCAGTCATCACAATTCCAAATTCGGTGGTGGCCAAAGAAAAAATTGACAACATGACTGAGCGAAATAACGTATTCAGATTCAGAACTGTCTTGGGATTTACATACAATGCCACCCAAGATCAAATCCAGAAATTCACAGAAAATCTAAAATATTTTTTAAAACAAGAATCCATTGTCGATCAAACACGAATGACTACTCATTTCATTGATTTTGCAGAATCATCGATGAACGTTTTGGTCAATTTTCATTACACATTGAATGATGCAACCTTGGAAATCGCTACAAACGAAAACTGGCTTTTTCAAATTAATAAAATTGCAGCAGAACAAAAATTATCGTTTGCATTTCCGACGCGAACATTGATGGTTGAAGGCAAGTTGAATTAATTTTTGATTTTACGTAGCTGATCTAAAAATTTTTTGTAGCCTAAATAATGCGAATCTGATTCTTCGCTCATGACCTGTACGCGATGTTTGATTTTTTGATCTTCAACCAAAGCACACATGATTTGATGATTTTGATTTAAATGACTGATGACAACAATAAAATATCCCGAAACCCAATCCGGTATTAAATCCTTAAAATAAATTCCACCCTCGGAAAGATCGACTGTTTTTGAATTAAATATCTTATTATTACCTTCGATCATCACATCGATTTCAATTTCCACACGTTCGTGTAAACGTGGCAGAATTTTTTTTTGTGGCTTAATAATAAAGTAATCCGATTGAACATCTGCTGAAGCTTCAATTTGCACATCTGGAAAGTGATTTTTGGCCTGACCTGTTGTCGCTAAAAATTGTGCATGTTTCACGGAACTGAACAGTTCCCATTTTTTTTCAGTCAAATTGCAGATGGATATCAATTTTAATTCATTGGGCGATAACGTATTTAACACAAGTTGAACTTCACGTTCATTCAGCCCGTAAAGAGTCCAACCTTTAAATGAGTTATATATCGCCCACATTTTTATTTTTTCGGTTTTTTAATTTTTTCAGTTTCTAATTTAATTTTTTCAGCCTCTGCGTTTGATTTCGCAGTTTCCATTTTTATCTTGGCTTCTTCAGCGCTCGATTTCATTTTTTCAATTTCAGCGGTTAAAGTCGTTCGTTCTTTTTCAAGACTTGCGGTATCTTTTTTGTATTTTTCTGAATCGGCTTCATTTTTTTTAATTTCAGCAGTTAACAATGCTTGTGTTTTTTTCATTTGCGCTATTTGCAAATTCATTTGTGCTGATGATTTTTGATATTCTGCGCGTTCTTTTTCAAGCTGTGTTCGTAAAGACGTGTTTTGCTCACGTGCTTTGCTTTCGTCTTTTTGCGCCTGCGACAATTCTGATTTCTGATCTGCTAATTTTTTTTGTAATTCTTTAGATTGATCTTCGGTTTTTTTGTTCTCGTCTTTGATTTTAGCTGTAATAGCTTGAGCATTTTGAATTTGAATTTTGAATTTTGCGATCTCGGCTTCGGTCCGCTTGTTGTCTGCATCAAGTTTTGTTTTTTCTTGAGCCAAACGTGCATCTGACATTTTAGCTTCAGCCGTTGATTTCTGCAAATCAGCTTGGGCTTTTGTTAATTTCGTCTGGGCCATTTTTTGATCATTTTGGGCCTGAACAGCCTCTTTCTGAGCTTTCTGCGATTCGGCTAACATATTTGCGGATTCTTTGTCTTTGTCTTTATTTTGCGATTCTAATTCTTTCGTTTTTTGTTCTGCTAATTTCTTTTTTTCATTCGCTTCAGCAGTTTGCTTTGTCATCAAAGTGATTTTTTCTTTGCTGGCAGCAATTTTTTGTTCAAATTCCGCAGACATTTTTTCTGATAATTTTTGTGTTTTTTCAGCCTCGGCCATTTCCATTTTTTTTTGAGCGGCTTCTTTTTCAGATGTTGCCAATTCTTTTTTTAGATCTGATTCAAGTGCTTTTGATTTTTCTAAAGATTTTTTCGCTTCTGTTTTTGCAGAATCCGCTTTTTTGCGCTCCTGTTCTAAGCGTTTTTTCGCTTCGCCGGATTCGGCCTTTGCCGCTTCGACGTCGGCTTGAGCTTCTTCCGCTTCGATTTGCGCACCTTCAACGTCGGCGGCAAACGTCACATTTGAATGCGTTAATAAAATAGCTGTTGATAAAAATAATACGATTTTTTTGTTCATCTGGATTCCTTAATAATAAAAATTTGCTGTTGTTGCTGTTGTTTTTAAAATTTATTTATTTTATT
>CANBND010000103.1 GCA_947370945.1 Pseudobdellovibrionaceae bacterium
CTGTGCCGTGCTCTTTAGGGGTGATCGGGTAATTCACAGACTTACCCACAATCTCAAATGTTTGAACGCCGATTTCAAAAACGTTTTCAAGTTTTGGATGTTTACGAACAGATCCCGTCACAGTTAAAGACGTTTCTTGAGTGATCTCGTCAAATTTAGTGAAAATGTCTTCGCCGCAGTCTTTGGCGAAAAAAACACAAGGCACAATTCCTGTGCCGTCACGAAGTTCTAAAAATTTAACTTTTCCTGAAGATCTGGTTTGATAAGCCCAACCTTTTAATTCGATTGTTTCGCCCACAAAATTTTTAAGATCCGAAATATAATGTCGCATGAAAAACCTTTCATTTTACGTACAGAATTATTTATAAAAATACTGCACAAATAAGAATGTAAATTTATCATGTTTGGGGCGACAGCCTCAACTAATTACTCTTTTGTTAGAGCGCGCTGCGAGAAGAGATCATCCGAAAGTCCAGTATTAGATTTTATTTTTGATAAAGCTAAATCAGTGCCTCTTTTGTTCACTAAATTCTTAATGCGAATTGACTGAGCGCGCTGAACTCCGCCAAAAATTTGATATTGATCAAATTCAATTCGCTTTAAAATTTGATTTTTTGAATTGTAATACTCAACTCGCATCGGCAAATAGGTTTCAAGTGATATTAATACGATCGCTTTTGTATATTCAGTTTCATTATTTGCTGATTTAATTTCAATCAATGCGTAATTATGATTTTTAAAATTCAATGTTTTTAATAACGTTGCCTTCGCAGCTTTTAAAGTCGAAAAATCCAAATCTTGTGGGCTTAACTCTGAACCCAATACATTTCCTTTTTTATTCGCGCCAACAACACGTCGCGCTTGTTTTGTTGACGGCAAATAAATCCATTGTTGTTCAGTGCCATTTTCAATTTGGCTTAATAAAGCAGTACCTTTTAAATCAAGTGGTTTTGATAAGCGAATTAAAGTCATGTTCGACGACGTTGTTTTTTTTCTTTGAATAGATAAAACACGTTCTTTGGTTGAACCGTCTGTATCAATAATTTTCATCGTCACATCGGCGCTGTCGTCTTTGCTTGCGATTAAATTTTTTGATTTTTCAAAAATCTGAGCGGCTGTTAATTTATTTTCAGCGCCAAACATTTGAGAGCCGAATAACAAAAACAAAATTATAAAAGCGGGTGATTTAAGATCATATTTTTTAGACAACAAAATTTGCGGAAATGTCGCAAGCAAAGCGGGCAAGAAAACCAGATCCCCAAAAGCACCAGCCACCAAAGAAACAATCATATAGGCTCCGAACAATTTATTCATATCAAAATAAGAAAATAAAAAAACCATAAACGCCGATGTTGCTAGTAGTGTTGATAAAAAACAAGGAATCATTTCAACCAGCATTGTTTTTTTGATTGGCAAGTAATTCAAATTATTTCTTGTCATTTTTTTCAAGCGCATTAATACATAAACTGTGTTCGTAAACGCAAGCCCAATCGCTATAGAAAAAATAATTGCAATACTTGGTTTGATCGCAGTTTGTGTTGTTGCTAAAACAGAAATTAAAAAAAGCGGTGGTATTAAATTTGGCAAGCAAGCCACAAGAGTCCATCGCAACGAACGAAAAACCAAAATCAGAAAAACAGCTATAGCAATAATGGACTGCCAAAAACCAAAAATTAAATCGCGCGACATTTCGCGATTCATTTTGTGCACAGATGCGGCCATCCCCGAGATTTCAAATTTTTGTTGGGGAAAGTAATTTTTAACCAGTGCAGATATTTTATGTTCATCAGAAAAAATTTGATAACTGGGTGCATCTTTCATTTTTAAATCAATGCGCACGCTTTGTGTTTTTGAATTCAAAAATGGAATTGTCGGATCGTTTTCAGACATTGAAAACAGGAAAAGCGATTCAGCTGTTTCTTGATTGGTCGCAGGCAGGCGCATATTTTTCTGAACTGTTTTCTTCATTAAGTCCGCAATGCTAATACTGCTGCCGATTGTTTCAAGGCTCCGCAATTTTTCAGACAATTTATTCAATCGCAAAATCCATGCAGGATCTTTCCACATACTTTCAGTGCCGTGAATAACAACTGATAATGGCAAAGTTCCACCGAAACTGCGATCAACGGCTTCGGTATTTAATCGAGATAAATTATTTTTAGGCAGATCGTCAAACAAACGCGTATTCCAATTTAATTTAAAAATAGAGAAAATCGAAGCCACGATCAAAACAAATGACACGGCCAAAATACTTTTTCGTTGTCTAAAAATGAAAAAACTCCAGTACGCTTTTTGACTGAACCATGTGCGAACCTGCACCCTTGGCAAAGCCAAACTTAACGGGATGATTGTTAACTGAGTCAAAAACCACGAAACAAAAACTAAACATGAAACAACTGCGCCATATTTTTTAATGATTAAAATATCAGACGACATCAACATAAAAAAACCTAAAATTGTGGTTAAGCTGACAAGTGCATTTTCTGTAAAGAGCTCTTTTAAAGTCTGCAAAATATGAACTAATCTAAGACTGATGTCGTTTGTAGAATCTTTGTGAATTTGTGAATGACGAATTAAAATTTGAACTGTCATAGACATAACACCAAGACTGATTAAAACAGGCAGCGTGGACAATAAAATATCAAATGGAATTTTAAAAATTGATAATAAACCCAAACAAACGACATTGACAAAAACTAAATTGACCAGCGTTAACAGCAGGCCAGAATACCCTTGAAAAATTAGCAATAAAATCAACGAGAAAATAAAAAAACCGAAAACGACCGAACGCAAAAGTTCATTCTTTAAAAGCAACGAAACTTCGCTTTGTAATGATGGCAGGCCCGCGAACACCGTGTTAAAATAACCAGTCTGATTTTGTATTTTTAAGATTTCTTTTTTTACATTTTCAATTTGTGCCACATCATTTTTTGAAAGTTCAACAGCGATTAATGTTTGCAGCTGATTTTGCGACAAAAAAAATGGCCGCACAAACGGCTGATTTTTTGCTATATTCTGCCATTCAGATTCGGGTGCATGATCAAATAAATTGCCAACGTACAAATCATTTTTAATTTCCACAGAGCCTTGCAATGTATCTAGCGAAAGTATTTTTTTAACGCCCGATATTTGTTTAATGTCTGACGTAAATTTTTTAAGTTTGTTAAACGATTTTTGATTCAGCCAAGTTTGATGATTAGCCTGTGAAACCAAAAGTATGAGAGAAGATTTTTCATCCAGCTTGAATTCTTGACGCACGCGAAGCTCTTGATCAAGCAGCGCATGTGTCTTGGGAAAAAATTGTTTGACGTTGTATTCAGATTTAAGCTTTGTGATTTCAAATAAACAGAACAAAAAAACGACACTAAAAAAAACAATAGCAGTCCTGTAAAAAACTTTTACAGTTTTTTGTTGCTTTGGAATGAATATTTTTTCCTGAAAGCCTTTTAAAAGCTTCATAAAATCAAAAACCTGCCGAAAAGTCTAGTTATAGGGTTTGGGGGCACATTGTACAAAATTGTTAAGACTTTATCGGAAAATCGAATTCTGCACTCAAGTCTAGTTTTACTTTTTTCGGCGCAGGCTATTTTCGCCTCAGATATTAAAATTCAATCAAAGCTAGTGATAGAAAATAAATTAATTTTAAACGACATTGATCAAAGCATTTTGCAAAACGCTGCTTTCGAAAAAACCTTAACTGGACTAAAGTATGAAGCTGAAGTTCCCATTGTTGTGGATCAGCTCAATTTAAAATTTCAATTATCTACAGCAAAAACCCAGATACAAAAAAACAACGAACAAAATTATTTTTCTACAGATGTGGCAGAAATTAAAATTTCTGCCAATATTTCCAATCTGCAAATTCACGGAGTCATCGATAAAATAATTAGCGGTGCACACGTTAAAATTAAAATTGATTCGGATTGCCAGAATGTTTTTTTCGATGCGCTGCTGTCTGATAATAATTTTGCTACGCAGATCATACAAAATACGACCGAAACAAAATATCAATATCGCGACATAAAAATGAACTTTAAACCGTTTTCATGTACACAGGTTCATGGCATCGAAGATTTTGTAACAGATATTGCAATTCGTTCCCTTCAGGACAAATTGCAGTTGCAAAATTTAGTTAGCGATCAAGTTTCAAAAATTCTGAATGATAAATTAAATAATTTTAAATCAAACGCGATTCAACAAGTAAATTCGTTTGTGCAAAAAATTGATTCGACCGCCACGCTGACGCTTGGCCAAAGCCAATTGCGCAATGACGAAATTGAAATACCGATTGAAATTCAAACATCATCAGATCAGCAATACACACCATCAGCTATTTTGCTGGTCTCAAACAAAACAACTCATGTTAACAATTCTTTAGCGATCAACAAAACTGATTTTGAATTTTTAATTCAAAATGCAGCTGCTAAAAAATTAAAAAAAATTCAATACAATAGCGACGAAATCCCAGAACTTAAAAAATTGCTTCAGTCGCGATTTAAGCAATTTTTTATTTGGCCCGCGCTTATGCAGCGTCCGAAAAATTTACCATTAACACTGGCGCCTGCGTTAGAAAGCTTTTCTTTTAATCTGCCGACTGAAACAGAAACAGATCAAATTAATTTTAAAATCAAAGTCGGCCACTGGGTTCAAGATCAAAAAGTGCCTATGGTTTATTTCAGATCTGAAGCGGATCTGCATTCGCAATCTACAGAAAAACTGACGGTCGCAAAATTATCAAATTCTTATGTTTGGGATCAAAATTATGTCAGAAAAAATAATGTGTCAGAACGGATTTCATTAAATCTTGTTAACTCTGCCGCGCAAAATTTATTGCAGAATACGTTGAACAATCAAATTTTATCAGCACAAGATTCTTTTTTAAAAAATTTGAAATCAGTTTATTTATCCAAAGACGGAGTTCTTGAAATATTTTTAAAATAAAGCGGATATTTTAAACGAGGTTACATCGTTGTTTTGGAACAAGCCAATCAGTGAATTTTTTTGGCCACTTAATTCTGTCCGCTGCAGCTCTGCAAATAAATTGTCAGTCAGGTGATATTCTATATTTGCGATTGCGACGACCCCTTGGGTATTCGCCTCTAAAAAAACACCTAATTTAAATTTTAAATTTTCGCTATATGACAACCGCGCCGCTAAAGCATGTGCATTGGAAAAAATCGAATTTGTCGAAGTGAGTGTCGTTGATACGGCTTGTAATTTTTTTTCAGAACGTGAAAATTCATAAATCAATATTAAATCCTGCAGTTGTTTTTCGATAGCAAATGCGCCCTGTTGGTTTTCATCATCAGGTGTAATATTGTAATTATAAAATAATTTTGCAATCAGGCCATAATTTGAAAAACTTTGTACAAATCCTGCGCCATAGTTTTTGTTTTTTTTCCAGACAACATCCAGCTGTATTGGATTTTGCAATACAATTTCGATCGGATTTAATGATATCAATGTTCCTGTTAATGTCGGAGTAATTATAGGAACAACAGCTAAGGATTCTGACGCTTGTAAATAAAAATCAAAGTCCTGCAACGAATATTTTAATTTGATTAAATAATTATTTTTTGCATCAGATTTTTTTTCAAGTGAATTTGATGTTATTTGATATTCAGGATTTTCAGGTAATGTCGCCTTTGTATCATCTGTCGACAAGGGCAATTTGTTTTCGCGCGGATACCAAAGACTTGTTTGTCTCGGTAATTTAGAAATTCGATTCTCTGGCACATAAATCGCAGTTAGTGTTAAGTTTTTGAGGGGCTCAAATTCAATCTGCAACCCTGCAACGGAAAGTTTTCGCGCGGCCAGCGGGTTTTGCCAATCTCGTGGTTGAAAATAATCCAACGGATCAATAAGGTCGGGGCCAATTTTTTTTATATTTAAAAATCCAAAATCAACTGTTAATTTTGATCCTGCGTAAGTCAATCGTGCTTCTTTAGCGTCCAGTTCGGCGCGACTTTTTTTTTCAGCACTGCCGTATGTTGCCAATAGCTGCGGAGATAGTTTTAGGCTCCAATTTTTTGAAAAATAAAAATTATTTTCTGACAAAAACAAGCCGTCATTTTCAATTTTATCAGCAACAGCAACCGAATCAGAAAAATAATTTGTATTTAAAATTATGGAATTTGAATTTTCAAAATCATAGGCCTGTGCGACCCAAAAATTAAAAAAAAATATGACAAAAATAAAAAATCGCATTTCAAAAGTCTATCTAAGGCAAAACTTTTTCAAGCTCGATCAGAGCCTTTCGCGCGTTGATTCGGCCGTGGCTGCCGACTTGTAATGCATTGGTTCCTACATCAACAGAATTTAAAATAGCTGTTTTGATTTGTCCTGCGGTGGCGGCTGGACGAGCACTTAATAACAGTGCTGCAACACCAGAAACCATCGGCGCAGCCATACTGGTGCCATCCATGGATTCTGTTTGGTTTCCGGGAATCGTTGAAAAAATTCCCACACCAGGTGCTGCAATATTCACTGTGCGAAAACCGCGATTTGAAAAATAAATCATAAAATCATCAACTGTTGTTGCGGCAATATTTAATTGATTCATTAAATTAAATGCTGCTGGGTACGAAGGTGAATAATCAGAATTTGTTCCTTCGTTGCCCGCTGCCGTAACCAACAAAATTCCTTTGTTTGATAATTGCTCTAGTGCAGATTTTAAATTTTGAACACAGGGTGCTCCGCCCCAACTCATGTTAATAATTTTTGCTCCGCGACTGGCAACAGAATTCATGGCTATGATGGCATCACCCAAAGATCCTCCGCCGTCGTTTGCGATAAATTGCCCACCGACTATTTTCGCTTTTGGCGCTATGCCTTCGACAGGACCGGACGTAGGATCGGCAGCGATAATTCCTGAAACGTGCGAACCATGTTTATTTCTGGCGGGATCATTTGTTTCAGAATTAAATTGCTGAACTGATGAAATATTTGCAGCCAACTGCTGATGTGTGGCATCGACCATTCCATCAACAACTCCAACTAAAACATTTTCGCCGTGAAAGCCTTGTGACCAAACCGAAGGTGCTTCGACTTTGTCTGGACCCCAATTTAAGCCGCCCGCAACCTGAGCGGTCACATCATTTGTTTTTTGAATTTTTAATTGAATACGATGATCGCTATCAACGTGTTTGATGAGTGCTAATTTTTTTTCTGTAAAATTTTTCTTAAAATCTGAATCTGATTTTCCATATTCGACAGAATATGTGCCGTCTTCCCATTGAACGACATATCTGTTCGCCATCACAGCCGAGGTGCAGGCATCAGATGTGTTTTGCGAAGTGACACTGTCGGCCGTTTTGCCGCTGTTGCAACCGGTTAAAAAAACTAGACCTAAAGTCACACAAACTGATGATGCGAAGGTATTTTTAGACATGACAGCTTTCTGGCGGCATCAGAAGGGTGGTCATATCTGATGACTGCTCAGAAAACTTATCGGTTATATTTTATGTTCATTAAGTCTTGAATTTCACATTTTCTAGACATTTCGGTCTTGAAATGGTCGGGTTAATAAAAAATTTTAATATGTCAGATGAATTTAAATCTTCCCAACATACTCTTTCAAAAATCCGCAAAATTTTTGCTCGACCTTTTTTGCAGTTTCAGTCACTTCGGCATGAGTTAATTTATTTTCACTGATTCCTGCCGCTAAATTTGTAATGCAACTGATGGCTGCTACGCGCAGACCCATGTGGTTTGCCGCGATGACTTCGGGTACGGTCGACATGCCGACGGCTTTGCCGCCCAAAGATTTAAACATCTTAATTTCTGACGGAGTTTCATAGGTCGGACCCGTTACGCCCACGTAAATTCCCTTATGAAAAAAAGTTTTTTGTGCGCGAAATATTTTCTCTGCAATTAAAATTAATTCAGGGTCATAAGCTTTCGTCATATCCGGAAAACGCGGACCCAATTCTTTAATATTGGGACCCATCAACGGATTAGTTCCCATCATATTAATGTGGTCTTCGATAATCATAAAGTCGCCGGCGTTCATACCTTCGCCGTAGCCGCCTGCAGAATTTGTCACAATTAAAATTTCAAGTCCTAATGTCGCCATCGTACGTGTCGGGTAGGCAACAACGTCCATGGAATGACCTTCGTAATAATGAAGTCGGCCTTGTAAGACAACAATGGGTACGTTGTCGATTGTGCCCAAAATTAAATTTCCAGAATGACCTTCAACTGTCGGCGGAATAAAATGTGGAATTTCATGAAAAGGAATTGTGGCCTCAACAGTCATATGCTGTACAAAGTGCCCCAAGCCTGAACCTAAAATAATTCCAATGCGCGGTTTTGTTTTTGAATTTAATTTAATAAATTCTGCGGTCTCTGTTAATTTTTGAATCGTCATGATTTCTTTCTTCGCAGCTGCGCGTTGACCTACTCCAATATCTTTTTAATCAAAACGTGAGGCGCTGGTTTTTGCAAGCTGATTTCATAACAAGATTTTAATAATTTTTCTGCGCCAGAAAACAATTCGGGCTCGTCCCCGTGGATTGTAAAAATCCTTTCACCAACTTGGATTGGGTCGCCAATTTTTTTATGAAATTCGATACCCGATGTCGGATGAATTTTGTCGGTTGTGATTTGTCGGCCAGCGCGAATTAAAATTCCAGCGATACCAATTTGTTCAACATTAAAGGATTTTATAAATCCAGAATCTTTTGCAAGAATTGGTAACGACTGTTTTGATAAGTTCAAATTATGAATGTTTCCACCTTGCAAAGTGCACATTTCGTCAAAAATTTTCAACGCCCGGCCCGATACTAAACATTCTGTTGCCATCTCATAAGCTTCTGAAATTGTTTTAGTTTTTCCAGACAAATGAATCATTTGCGCCGAAAGCTGCAAAGACAGCTCACGAGTATTCGCGTATTGGTCATAACCATCAGTACCCACAGAAGTTTTATTTTTCATGATCTCTAAACATTCAAAAATTTCCCAAGCATTACCTGAATATTGACCCAAAGGTTGGTCCATTGACGACAAAACTGACACCACTTTTTTGCCGTAACCTTTGCCAATGCTCATTAAATTTTTCGCAAGCTCTTCTGCATTTTCAGCCGTTTTCATAAAAGCACCAGTTCCGAATTTGACATCTAAAACCAATCCGTCGATGCCTTCGGCTAATTTTTTTGACATGAT
>CANBND010000104.1 GCA_947370945.1 Pseudobdellovibrionaceae bacterium
GGTCATGGTTACTTTCCAAAAGTTCCGAAGCCAAGGCCGCCAAAAGATTTTCGTTGCAAGAATGGCTCGAAAACAAAGATCGCCGCGGAATGATGGATATGTGGTTGGCCATTAATACTCCGACACCGTATGAATTTATGATTGGCGGATCTTTGCTTCAATATGATTTTGCATCGACAACAAATAATATTTCGTCATCTCAAAGATTCAAAAGTTATGACGGAGAAATGCATGCCTATGCAAATATCGTCGGAATCACAGCCCAGTACCAAAATAACAACGAAGAAGGCTTTAACGATGTGACTGGCCAATTTAATTTACGAATTTTTGGAACCTCGACACAATCCAGTCACATCACTTTACATTACGGCCTGCGCACGCGAACGGCGACGAACGGTTCATACAGGCTGAATCAAATGTATCCGGCTGTGACTTTGCAAATTTATCTGATGAAACTTTTTGGCGTCTACGGAAATTACCGAACGTATATGTCAACAACCGAAGCTTTTTACGGCGACACAACAGCCGACGAATTAAATGCAGGTCTATTTATCGAATACGGAATTTTAAGAATCTTTGGAAATTATTTTAACGAAAGACAAAATTCAAAATTAAATAATATCGACACAAACATAGATCGCAAAGGAACTAAGGTTGGCATTCAGTTTCATTTTTAATATTAATATTTTTTGAATCAATAAATCGCACGTTCCATCTTGGCCGCATAAAAACCATCAAAGCCGTCTTTGTGTGGCCACAATCTGACTTCTTCGATCAACTTCCAAGATTTGCCTTCGTCGGTTTCTGTTAAAAACCATTTTACTTGGTCTTCGTTTTCACGATGCAAAATACTGCACGTTGCATAAACCATAGTGGCTTTGGATTTACCCATTTTTGAATAATCTCTTAAAATTTCACGCTGAAGTAAAATCATGCGATCGATTTCTTCCATCGACAATTTCCACTTTGTGTCGGGATTTCGGCGAATCACGCCCATCCCCGAACACGGGACATCAAGCAAAATTTTATCAAAAGAATTTTCTAAACGTTTGATGGTTTTATTTGTTTCGATCACTTTTGTTTCAATGATATCAACACCACCGCGCGCCGCACGTTTTTTTAATTCGTTTAATTTCCATTCATGAATATCCATGGAAATAATTTTACCTTTATTTTTCATGCACGCAGCCAAGTGCAATGATTTACCACCTGCCCCTGCACAGGCATCCACAACACGCTCACCAGGCAAAGGATTCAATAACGGCGCGATCATTTGCGAACCTGCATCTTGAACTTCGAAAAAACCTTTTTTAAAACACTCTGTCACAAAAACATTTTTGCGTTCAATCAAAACCAAACACTCCGGAAATTTTTCAACCGATTTTGTTTGAATGTCTTCTTTATTTAAGGCTGCCATCAGTTCAGGTTTTGTCGTGCGTAATAAATTTGTACGCAGAAAAACTTCGGCCTGCTGATTTAACGCTTTCATTAAATCAGGCCACTGATCACCAAATTCAGCCGCACCCAATTGATGCATCCAATCCGGAAATGAATTTTGAATTTCGATAGGATATTTATATTTTAAACGGCTTTGAATTTTCTCGACATCAAAATCATTAAATTCAGGTTCGCCAGGTAAATTTCCACGTGTCTTCACAAGGTGCGCGACAACCAGATCCAACGATAAATCTGATTTCATGACTTCAGAATAAAATCTGAAATGACGAATAATTTCATAAACTGTTTCAGCAAAAAATTTACGATCGCGTGATCCCAATTTGCGATTCGCTTTAAAAGTTTTTTCTAAAACTTTGTCTGCGTATTTTTTTTCAACGATAACAAGATCTAAGACTTCGACGATTTTAAATATAAGATGTGTGTGTAGTTTCATGTTTGACTCCGTCGAACTTTGTATCCGTGAAGCTTTGCTTCAGAAAGTAAATACAGCACCCGCAGAAATAAAAGTACCATTAAGTTGGCCATCAGTTGTTAAATGTAAATGATTCCTCATGCCGCCTTCGACATAAAAACCGGTTTTTTCAAATAGGTTAAACAAACGTAAACCCAAAAATAATTGATAGTCTAAACTGAGTGCAGATTCGCCAGAAAGTTGTTTTAAAAAAACACCAGGCCCTGCGGCCAAACCAAAATACAATGGAAATTTTGAACCCGCATCGGGCAATGTTGCTGCATACATAAAACTTAATTTCGTTGCTCGTTCGCCCGCCGCTTTGAATTCATTGTAACTCACTCGAAGTGCCCGATCGAACAAATAGCCCTCTTGAGCTAAACGATATGTCATATCGATTCCGAATTTTCCAACGTCTTCTTCTTTTGTGCTTTGGCCCCAATTGTAAGAATCCGTTTGCGTGAATGATCCGATACCAACCGCTAAATAATGTTCTTGGTCACCTAATGAATCGATTGATGACGGATGACGATCTACATTTTCTGCATCAGATTCTGAAGCGACACCTTTAGCTTGAAAATACTTAGCAGCTGCATTTTTGCCGACTTTGGGAGCATTTGCCATTGAAACCGAGGCTGAAAAAATTAAAAGTGTATAAATTATTTTATTCATATTAAAATCTTAAAGAGGCTTTGTAATTATGACCATTTTAAATCGTTTATGCAGCGCGATAAATTGGTCTAGTTTAACGGGCCATTGACCCACTGATTGCAGACTTATAATCTCCGATTTATGAAATGCCCTTTCTGCGGACACGCTGAAGATAAAGTTTTAGATACACGAGTCCAGAAGGACAGCGGCATTCGCCGTCGTCGCGAATGTTTATCGTGTAAATCCAGATATTCAACTTTAGAAACCGTGATGCTCAGCTATCCGTTCGTTATCAAAAAAGACGGCCGGCGAGAACCGTTTAATAAAGAAAAAATATTACGCGGAATCCAAGCTGCCTGCCAAAAAAGACCGGTGTCACTGGCACAACTCGAAGGCGTTGTTGAACGAATTGCTTCGTGGGTCATTACTCGTGGCGAAGGCGAAATTGCTGCACGCGTGATTGGTCGCCGAATGATGGCTGAATTAAAACAGCTGGATGACGTGGCTTATATTCGATTCGCCAGTGTGTATCGAACATTCAAAGACGTTCAAGAATTCGTTGAAAAACTTGAAGGCGATGAGCTCATGGACGCTGTTGATACCGTCAGCCCGCAGCTCAGTCTGACTGCGATTCCTCAACAACAAAATATGTTAACCGAAAAAAATTCACAGACAGTCAAAACAGAAAGAACCACAACAGATGCGCCGACAATCCAGAGAACTTTCCCTACAGATCTTATTTCAAACTGAATTTGCGCCGCAAATGAACCTGAAAGATTTATCAAGTGTTTTTGAAAAAACATTTGATCATTCGGTCATGGAATACACAATGACTGTCGTCGAAGGCGTCAAAGCCAACAGTGAACGCATCGACACAAAAATTTCTGCAGCCAGCGCCCATTGGAAAATCGATCGCATGGCCTCTGTAGATCGAAACATTTTACGTATCGCAGTTTACGAAATGATTTTTGCCAAAGAAACTTTAGAACCCAAAATCGTAATCAATGAAGCCATCGAAATTGCAAAAATTTTTGGAACTCAAGAATCCAGCGCATTCGTCAATGGATTATTAGATCAAATCCTCAGAAATGAAAAATAATACTGAAGCTTTCGCATCAGGTTGTGATCTGTGGGTTTTGATCGACGATGCAAATACACATTGGTGGAAAGAAATTAATTTTCATTCAGCATTTTTATTGTCCTCGATGCAAAAACATAAAACCGAAGGCTTTACCCGCTCTGTTTCGAATGAAACAGAAAATATTTTAAATGAAACTGAATTCCCAAAATTTGATTTTAAATCTGATTCTAAAATTTTATTCATCGGCACTGAAAATCATTTTTTAAATCGTTGGATTGCGGTTATTCAAAATAAAACTGATATAGAGCTGCCAGAGTTTCAAAAAAATCTGAAAACTTTAAAACCAAATAACATTCGTTTTTTCTTTGATATTGCTTTACCTACTGGCCTTAAATCGAGCTTTCCGCAGTTTCAAATTATTTCAGACTCACATTAAATTCAAATTTCTTATACTCTGTTGCTATGAAGACAACACTGACAAAAAAAATTGAACTTTTATTCGAGCAATCAAATATTGAAACAGCTAAACCTACTGCACCACCTGTTGCAGTCATGACACTGGATAAATTGCAATTACAATACGAAACGCTTGACCATGACGGCCTGCTTGAAAATATTAGCTATATGGCGACGAAAATGAATTCGACGTTTGATAATTGGAATTTATTTTTCACACGCTTAATACCGTTTTTCGAAGTCGGATTTTTATTTTCAGAACATCAACTGCAAAATCAATTTCTATTTGGCAAAGAAATTTCAACGAAAAACAAATCAATCCAATTACGTCTGCCAAAATCAAATGTTTTTCAAATTTTACGAACTGATGCGCAAGCTGTGCTGACGAAAATGAATTTAGCTCATCTTTTCCGAACAGAGAAAATGAATTGTTTTTATATTCGCGTCGAAGACAACACCGGTTTTATTTTAATGACCGCAAAAGCAGAACCTTGGCTGCAATTAAAAATGGATTCATTACAAAAAGCACTGATTAATCACCAGCTGTAAAGGACAAAAATAAAAATGTCATCAGCACCCCATTCGCCAAATATACACACCATTTTTATTTTATCTGATGGCACAGGTGAAACTGCTGCTACAATGGTCCGTGCGGCCTTGGTGCAATATTCTGAACAAGAAATTAATATTGTACGCTGCAAAAATTTACGCTCCGAAGAACAAATCAGCCGCGTGATTGAGGACTGTTTCGAAAAACGTGGAATGTTGGCTTATACATTCGCAAGCCCGTTGATTCGAAAAAAAATTGCAGAACTGTGCTTAGAAAAATCAATTCCATCATCGGATTTATTGGGCCCATTAATCTACACATTAGATAATTTTTTCGGCGTTGAATCATCCAGCCAAATCGGAGCCCTTAGGCAAACTGATGACCAATATTACAAACGCATCGAGGCCATCGAATACACCGTCAGAAACGATGATGGTAAAATCACAAATGAACTGGATAAGGCCGACATTGTTTTGGTCGGAATCAGCCGCACCAGTAAAACGCCGCTGTCGATTTTTTTAGGTCACAAAGGTTGGAAGGTCGCAAATATTCCTCTGGTGCTTGGCAGCCCCATACCACCTCAATTATTTACGATCGATCAACGCAAAGTCGTAGGCCTAATTATCGATATTGATTCATTACAAAGAATACGAAAAAATCGCTTGGAAAAATTCGGCCAAGATTCAGGTGGCGAATACGCATCAGCGCAACAAATTTTAAAAGAAATCGAATACGCCGAAAATTTATTTAAACAAAATCGCAGATGGCCCGTATTTAATGTGACAGAACGTGCCCTTGAAGAAACCGCCAGTGAAATCGTTCGCGTGATCGCGGCAAGGCTTGGCCTGCCCGATTCGGTATTGTTTTAATTCTTATTTTTTCAAAAAATAGCCTAACTGCGTTCGTGATCACCCGTTAAGGCTTGGAAGAATATCTCAGCCGATTCAGCAACGGGCCCTGTATTTTTTCGGTAATAAATAAATTCGACTTTGTATTCAAAATCAGTGACGGCAATTTTATTTAAACGGCCACCACGAATTTGTTTTTTCACCGAATGGGCCGGCAAAAAACCAATTCCCAAACCATTTTCAATCACGCGTTTTAATGTACCAACGTTTGATGATTCAAACACGGCCGGAATATTTTTTAAATGTGTGGCCAACTGCTTATCAAAATCGGGAAATTCATTGGCAAAATGCACGTACGGAATTTTTTTAATTTCTTGAACGCTCACTGTCGATGGATAAAATTCATCTTTGCCAGATCCAACCAGCCACATTTCTTCTTTCATTAAAATGTGTGACGCTGTATTCGTTAATTCTTTGCCGTAATTTTTTTTGATTTCTGGCAAAACAACGACATCTAATTCGCCTTTTTCAAACTGCGCTATCAAGTCTTCGCCTTTGGCATAATCGACTTTGATTTTAAAATCTGGATTGAATTTTAACAGGCGGCTTACGATGGGGCTCATTAAGTGCAGTCCGATCGAATTTAAAGTTCCGATTCTTAATTGGCCACGCAATTGTGCGCCGATCGATTTAATTGAAACTTCGGCCTGCACACACAGACTTAATATTTTTTTTGCATGTTCATATAAAACTTCGCCTTGCGCTGTAGTTTTAATTTGTTTTGCACCACGAACAATCAATTCAACACCCATGTCGTCTTCTAAGTTTTTCATTTGCTGACTGACTGCTGGCTGGGTTAAAAAAAGTTTATCTGCGGCGGCAGTCATGCTGCCTTCGGCGACGACCATGACGAAAGTCTGTAATTGCGAAAGATTTAACATTTTTACCTCTTTAATTATTGAACCGACTGTGTTTTACTAATTATGTTAAATGATAGTCTTTATACATCCAGCGAGGCAACATGAGTTTTAAAATGACGACAATCGTATCCATCCTTTTATCTGGTTTTATTTTGTTTTCACAAAATACAGCGAACGCACGAACTTTTAAAAATGCGTACATCAGTTTTGAAATGCTAGATTCTTGGAAATGTAAACTTGAACAAACAGAATTTGTTTGCCGTAGCGAAGACCCCCAAGAAGCCAAAGAAGCCGTTATCATTTTCACCGCGAAAGAAAAAGGTCCGACAGACAGTTTTCCTATTTATTTTGAACATTTAAATAAACCAATCATCGCGCCAGCTAAAACTGGAGTAACCTTAACCTCGACAGTAACAATTGCACCGCGTGAAGTTTTAATTAATGATCAAAAATGGTTGGATTCATTACACGTTAACAGTGAAATTCAAAATTATTACACGCGCTATTTGCCAACGATCAAAGATCAAATCGCAGTTTTAATTACGTTCACTGCACACAATTCAAAATATCAAAAACACGCAGCGCATTTTGCTGAAACCGTAAAATCATTGCGCGTGAATTCAACCAAAGATCTAAACAAAAATACAAGCGGCGGCATGATTGGCGGCCCTGGCGACGGCGGTGTGTTTGGCGACATTAAAAATGGCATACCAACCGACCTAATTTCGGATGATTCTTCTAACACTGACGATGGTAAAGGAGGTTTATTCAAGAATGAAATGTTCTTAGGATTTTTATTACTTCTCATCGCGGCCGGAATTTACATCGGAATTAAAATTTATCAAAAAAAGAAAAACGGATAATTTAATTCATTACAAAGTCGGTAAAATACACGTCTTTCACAAGGCCGACTTTTAAAACCTTATTTACTTCTTCGACGATTTTATCTTTTAAAAACAATTTACCTTGGATGGATTCCAGATCCGAAAATGATTTTTCATTTAAAAGCCGGACGATACGGTCACGCGCTTTGGCACGATTTTCAGAATCCATGATTTCTTCAAATGATCTAGCGCTCAGCATATCTAAATTAACTTGCACACGAATTGTTCGGCGTGGTTGTCCTGATAAATTAACCACGAATTTATCCATCGTGTAAATCATAGGGCCTTCATTTAAATGCTCTGGCAGGCTGGCCGGTTGACGCAATGATTGTTCGGTAATTACAGGTGATTCATAACCCAACGTTGAAATATAAGCCCAATACGAACCCAAACCCAAAGCCGCAAGATTCAGCGTGATTAAAAAACCAGATAAAATAAGTTTTATTTTTTCGTTCACAAAAACACCCCAAAGTCTTCCTTGATAGATCGCTACTTTATCGGAACGGCACAGCAGACACTTAAGTAAACACATAAGACTTTTGTTGTCGATCGGCCCAAAATGAGACACAATTCTTCAAGAATATGCGTATTTATATATTTATTATTTTTCTGACTGTGAATCTATTTGCACAAAATCAAAATACTGATTTTTACACGTCTGAAGTCCTGCAAATTTCTACAGATCCTTTATTGTCTGCGACCATTTTATTAGCCGATAAAAAAACCAGAAATTTGTATGTTTTAAATCCTGCAAAAAATATTTTAGCCCCTGAAAAATATGAAATTGATATCGGAAAAAATGATGGCGCCAAAACAAAACGCGATGACAAAAAAACACCTGAAGGAATCTATCTTTTAGAAACAAAAAAAATTCAGCCTGAAATTCCATTTGATAAATATGGCTCAATGGCTTTTACGACCAATTATCCGAACGTATTTGATAAATTTGAAAATAAATCAGGTTCTGGCATTTGGTTACATTCAGTCCCCGATCAGGTACCGCTTACACGTGGTTCAAAAGGCTGCGTTGTATTACGAAATGATAATCTAAAAAAAGTTGAGACTGAAATTAAACTGAATAAAAGTTTTTTAATCATCAACAACAGTTTAACTATCCTGGAACAAAAAGAATTCACTGAAAAAAAACAAAATATCATTGATTGGGTTGAAAAATGGAAAACCACGTGGCAATCACAAGAGCTTGATCAGTATATCAAATTATATTCTGAACAATTTTCAGCCCCACCCCACTACAACAAAAAAAATTGGCTAGAGCATAAAAATCGCCTAAAAGAACAATACAAATTTGTAAAAATTGAATTAGGATCTGCACACATTTTTAATCAAAAAAATCAGTATGTTTTACGTTTTGTTCAGAATTATGAATCAGATGGCCACAAAGATCGTGGTATAAAAACTCTGTATGTCGTAAATGAAAACGGAGAATTTAAAATTCTCCGTGAGGAATGGATCTCTTTATAAATCAGAATAAAAAATATTCAGCTTAAATTATTCAGCGTCAGATTCTTCAAGATCTAATTTTGAAGAATCTACTTCAAGGTCAGCCAAATTTTTCAAATGCTGATTGTATTCATCTTGAGTTAAACGGCCTAAACGTAAATTAAGATCTAAGAGGCGTTTATCAAATTTTAAATTCTC
>CANBND010000105.1 GCA_947370945.1 Pseudobdellovibrionaceae bacterium
ACAGTTTTTTGAGCACTTCCTAACTGAGAGTATATCAGAACACCCAGAGCTAAAATAAACACAATGGAGGCGTAAATAATGGGTTTGATTTTCATATTTTGAATTCCTTAGAGGATCAGACTACCTTATTGCTTTTATTTTAAAAAGTGGTAATTTGGCACAAATAGAGCGCAGGCTCTATAAACATGGACTTGATCGAAAGCACGATAATCGACAGGTACCGAAGGAAATTATGACGAATGTTCAAACAATTTTAATTGTTGGCTCTGGCCGATTAGCTATGCACCTGAATCACTGGGTCAGCATACAAAAAAACAACTCTAAAATAAAACTTAAAATTTTAAACTGGGATCGCAATCAAGACCCGCATCTGATTAAAACTTTTATTCAGCAGGCCAATATTGTTTGGTTGGCCATATCTGATTCAGCGATTGTTTCGTTTTATGAAAAATATTTATTAGGTTTTGATTTAACAACTGTTCATTTTTCAGGGGCCCTACACGACGACCGCATTTTATGTGCGCATCCGTTAATGACATTTTCTGAAAATATTTATTCAGATGATGTGTATTCGAAAATTCAATTTGCGATCACAGGGTTTGAAAAATTATCTGATGCAATGCCAGCTTTTGAAAATTCTTGCTTTCAAATATCGGCCGCAGACAAACCTTTGTATCACGCGCTTTGCGTTGTGGCCGGAAATTTTCCGCAAATGCTGTGGTCTGAAGTTTCCAAAATTTGTACAGAAAAAAATATTCCATTTTCGGCTTTTGAAATTTATTTGCAACAAATTACACAAAATTTTATTTTTGAAGGATCTGACGCACTGACAGGGCCTTTTGTACGTTGTGATTTACTGACAATTGAAAAAAATATATCGGCATTGCCACAGCCTTTAAAAAATATCTATTCGCAATTTCAAACGGAGTTTTTAAAATGAAAAACGTTCTTGAATTTCAAACTAAAAAAAATAAATCTGAAAAAATAACAATGATCACTTGTTACGATTATTCATTTTCAAAAATGATTGATCAAACCTCTGTTGATACGATTTTGGTTGGCGATTCGGTGGCACAAGTAATTCATGGTCATACAAATACTTTGACTGCTACAATTCCGATGATGGCTTTGCACACAAAAGCAGTTCGTCGTGGAAGTTCAAAATTTATTGTGGCTGACATGCCATTTTTAGCGACTCGCAAAGGTTTAAAAAATACGATGGACGCCGTGGGCAGCTTGATGGCCGCAGGCGCAAATGCAATCAAAATCGAAGGCTGCAAAGGGCATGAAAAATTAATCCGACATATCGTCGATTCGGGAGTCCCCGTCATGGGTCATTTGGGTTTAACACCGCAATCGATTCACCAATTGGGCGGACCTAAAATTCAAGGTCGCAGCGATGCCACAGCTGAAGAAATTTTAAATGAATCTTTATTATTAGAACAAGTCGGTTGTTTCGCTTTGGTTCTTGAATGTGTGCCTGCAGCATTAGCCAAAAAAATATCTGCACAAATAAAAATACCCACAATTGGCATTGGTGCCGGCGTTGATTGCGACGGTCAGGTTTTAGTTCTGCAAGACATGTTGGGAATGAATACTGAATTTAATCCCAAGTTTTTAAAAAAATATTCTGATTTAAATTCCGAAATTAAAAAATCACTGACCGATTATGTTACAGACGTTCAAAGCAGCAAATTCCCAACACAGGAACATAGCTATGAATAATATCAAAGTTTTTGAATCTATTTCAGAATTTCAAAAATACAGAAAAAATTTAACTGGCACAGTCGGTTTTGTTCCGACAATGGGCGCGTTACATGAAGGGCATGCGACGCTGTTGCGACGAAGTGCTTCAGAAAATGAAAATTCAATCCTAAGTATTTATGTGAATCCGACTCAGTTTAATAACCCAACAGATTTAGAAAAATATCCGAAAACTTTTGAAGCTGATTTAAAATTGGCTGCTGATTGTGGAATTTCGGCCATCTTATCGCCTTCGTTCAGTGAAATGTATTCCGATAATTACAGATTTAAAATGTCAGAAAACGAATTTTCAAAAATCCTGTGCGGAGCGCACAGGCCAGGACATTTTGATGGTGTATTAACAATTGTTTTAAAATTTTTAAATATCGTACAACCTGACAACGCCTATTTTGGCGAAAAAGATTTTCAACAATATCAGTTAATCAAAGATATGTGTCACAGTTTTCTTGTGAATTGCAATATTGTCAGTGAAAAAACTGTGCGTGAAAAATCTGGTCTTGCAATGAGTTCAAGAAATAAACGCTTGTCTTCAGCAGGATTTGAAAAGGCGGCTTTGATTTATCAAATGCTAAAAAGCACAGACTCTGTCACTGACATCAAAAAAAAATTAACTGCAGATGGTTTTGAGATTGATTATGTTGAAGAAATAAAAAATCGCCGATTTATTGCGGTTACGCTGGAAGGCATAAGGTTAATTGATAATGTTGAAATCTAACACAACACCAAAAAATATTTTAATTCTGATCAGCGGTTCGATCGCGTGCTACAAAGTTTGTACTGTTATCAGCCAATTAAAACAAAAAAATTATTCAATCAAAGTCGTCATGTCTGAAGCGGCTCAAAAATTTATTGGTATAGCAACTATCGAAGGACTTTCAAGCGAAATGCCTATCACGGATATGTATGCTGGGGGCTCTGTCATGGATCATATTCATTTGGCACGCTGGGCAGATCTGATTTTATTGGCGCCCGCAACAGCAAACACAATTAATAAAATGGCTGCAGGGCTTGGTGATGATTTAATAACGACTTTGTTTTTAGCTCATGACTTTCAAAAACCTTTTTTATTAACGCCAGCGATGAATACAAAAATGTATAACCATCCAACAACACAAAAATCTTTGACGGAATTAAAAAAAATGGGCGTTGAAATTCTTGAAACAGCATCAGGAGTTTTGGCCTGCGGCGAGGTCGGATACGGACGTTTACTGGAACCTGATTTAATTATCAAAGCCGTCGAAT
The DNA here is from genome assembly GCA_947370945.1 of Pseudobdellovibrionaceae bacterium. GTDB lineage: Bacteria > Bdellovibrionota > Bdellovibrionia > Bdellovibrionales > Bdellovibrionaceae > Pseudobdellovibrio. The sequence continues at coordinate 3,007 of CANBND010000105.1, forward strand.
CACGAATGACTGGCTGTGAAAAAATAAAATCCATAGAAAAAAATATTCAAAACGTGAATAGAAAAAAAATACTTATCACTTCAGGCGGAACCCAAGAACCCATCGATGATGTTCGTGTCATCACAAATAAAAGCACTGGCAAAACAGCTGCATTCATTTGCGATCAGTTAATTGAATCGGGATTCGAAGTTACGTACCTACACGCAGAAAATGCAAAATTGCCCATGTTTGATTGCGACAAAGTTAGCTATTTGTCATTTCAAGACATCGATTTAAAAATATCTGATTTACTAACGAAAAATAATTTTGATTACATTATTCATGCCGCAGCAATAAGTGATTATTCAGTGGTTAAATCTGCGAATGGTAAAATTGATAGTGATGAAGAATATTTAACACTTCAATTAAAGAAGAATCCAAAGCTCATTCAAAAAATAAAAAAATTATCGCCAAATTCTAAATTAATTGGTTTTAAACTAACTTCAACGACTGACGCAACGACAATTCAAAATAAAATCAATGGGCTTTTTGAAATGGCACATTGTGATTACGTCATTCAAAATGACTGGGCAACGGTAAAAACGGGGCGCAGCGTTTTTAATCTGTATTCGAAAAATAATAAAACTGAAAACTTAACAGTCGATGATCTTGTCATCGAAATTACACAAATTATTTTAAATCAGGAGTCTGTATGATTTTATCCTTAGACGTCGGTAATACACAAATTTATGGCGGCGTTTTTGACGGTCCGCTAAATAAAGAAAAAATGCTTTTGTCATTTCGTCGAAGCTCGAAACAAGGATCGTCTTCTGACGAAGTCGGTATTTTTTTGCGTACAGTTTTAAAAGAAAATAATATTGATCCGCAACAAATCACCCAAATTGTGTTTTGTTCCGTTGTGCCCGAAGTCATCTATTCGTTACGCGGTGCTTGTCAAAAATATTTTAACATCACACCGTTTATTTTACAGGCCGGCGTTCGTACGGGTCTAAAAATTAAATACAGAAATCCACTCGAGGTTGGCGCTGACCGCATTGCAAATTCAATTGCTGCGACTCATTTGTTTCCGAATAAAAATTTAGTGCTGGTTGATCTGGGTACGGCGACAACGTTTTGTGCCGTCACTGCTGACAAAGATTATTTGGGCGGTTCAATTATCGCAGGTTTAAAATTAAGTATGGAATCTTTAGAGGCAAAAACTGCAAAATTGCCATCGGTTGAAATTGTCAGCCGCGAACAAGTTTTAGGACAATCCACGGTTGAAAGTTTACAATCGGGATTATTTTACGGACATTTAGGTGCAATGCGTGAAATTATCAATCGCATTTCAAATGAATGTTTTCGTGGTGAAAAACCACATGTGATTGGCACCGGCGGATTTTCGTCGTTGTTTGATAAAGAAAAAATATTTGATTCGATTATTCCGGATTTGGTTTTAAAAGGAAATTTAATCGCACTGGCGATGCAACAGGAGACTAAAAAATGAAAATAGATATGCTGTATTCAAAAATTCACAGAGCCACTGTCACCGATGCTGATTTAAATTATGAAGGATCAGTTTCAATTGATACGACTTTAATTAAAAAAGCCAAAATGTTTTTAAACCAAAAAGTTGATATTGTGAATTGTAACAATGGCGCACGATTTTCAACGTATATTATCGCCGGAAAAAAAGGTGAAATTTGCCTGAACGGTGCCGCTGCCAGATTGGTTCACAAGGGTGACACAGTGATTATTATTGCTTATGCATCTGTTGAATTAAAAGATGCTGCTAAATATGAACCCACCGTGGTCTTTGTGGATGATAAAAACAAATTCAAAGAAATTCGCAAAGAAAAAAGAGCTCACAAAGGTGAGCTCTAAAAATTGATTTTTAAATTTAAAATAAACTTACGCCATGCGATGAGCTGAACGGATTAAAACTTTCCACATTTTCATGTTGGCTTTGAATTCAATCTGCGCAATTTGCATTTCTGATTTGATTTGATCCATTTTTTCACGGCTTGCATTTTTATATTCAGTTTTTAATTTCTCAAATCGAATTTGCGACTGAATAATTTTTTCGTGCAATGGATTTAATTTTTCTTCGTAAAATTTTGACTGATAAAATTTTTCTGTTTCTGTTTGTAAACGTGCTTTCAAAATTTCAGAAAATTGAACTGTTTTTAATTTATTGGCCAAACCAATTAACGCCGCCAATTGAATCGACCATTTTGTCGGATCCCAGTGATACCAACGAATTCCATTACGATAATCAAATTGAAATTTGTGATGAAAATTATGATAACCTTCACCATGAGTTAGTATTGTTACGATCAAACTGTCTTTTGCAGTTTTCTCGGTTGAATATGGTGTTTTTCCCATCGTGTGACTTAATGAATTCACTAAAAATGTCGATTGCTGAGTTAAAAATATTCGCAGGCCACCCGCAATCACAAGACCTAAAAATAAATTACCTAACATATAACCAACAATCGCAGGCAAAACGTAACCCACACCAATTGACCAGTAGCCATAGTAATTATGTTGATGTGCAACCCATTTATTTTTTTCTAAATCTGGCGCATGAATTGGTAGGCTAACAGATTCATGTTTCATCATCCAACCCATGTGAGCATGCCAAAAACCTTTATTGATCGAGTACGGATCGCGATCTGTGTCTTCGAATTTATGATGAATGCGATGATCGCTGGACCATTTCAAAGCCGAACCCTGAAATGCTCCCGCAGAAATAAATAATAATATTTTTTGCAACAGCGGATGCGCTTCATATGATTTATGAGAAAACAATCTGTGATAGCCCATCGTGATACTTAAATTTGTAAGTACCGCAAATACAGCACCGAATAATGTGATCCATAAAATTTGCGAAGCTGTGTATGAATTTGAAAAAATCAAATACACAACTAAAGCGGCTACAGAAATCACCGGATTTAAAATAAGAAACAATGTTACTGACCAACAGATTTTTTGTATTTTTTTAGACATAACTGACCTTTATCACATTTGTTGTGAGGTTTAGGTTAATAGATGAATTCACTATTAAAAGTAACACCGACAACCCGAGTGTCATCGTTTATTTTTTGCGCTATGTGATACAGACCAACGGCCGATCGATATGTATTTTTAATCCATGAAAATCCGACAGAATAATATGCACTTTGTCCGAAGTAAGTTATGTCCTTATGAATCATATGCCCCACTCCGGTCATAATACGATATCCCGAATCAAAACGCACTTGATACCCGAATGTTTGAGTCCAATTATAAGTATGCGATAAATCGCCAAGTTCTTCAAACTTTGTATCCGTTAAAAATTCATGATCACCCGATCTAAAGCTGTGACCAATCCATAAAATTTCACCGATTTTTTCAGTCGATATCGAACCCGGCAATTCCGATTTTGAATATGTATTGCCAACTGAACTGTATGTAAATATTTTTGTTAAACCATCCTGTTGATCTAATAAATGAAAACCTCGCGAAATATATCTGTAGCCAAATCGGTATTTTCCAAAATCATGGATAGCTCCAATTCCCAACAAAGCTTCAAATCTTTTAGAAGAACTTCGCAAGGTTCCATTCGCACTAGCGCCGACACCATTGTATTCATAATCACCCATCATTTGCGCTTCAGAGTAACGACCCATCACTTGAAAACCCACAGGCAGTTGGTGAAATCCAAATGTGTAGCCCATATAATACGAATCAAATTTAAAATTTAAATCTGTTTTACCTGTTGGCAAATCTTGAACTGATCTAAAATTAAAGGAGCTCACATTTGCTAGAAAAAATTCGTGCACAAAATTTTCAAAACTTTGAATTGATGACACATAGGTCGGCGAAAGTGCCGTTGAATTTGCATTACCCAGTTTCGATTGAGAACTAAAATTCGAAAGTGTATTCCCACCCAAGACAACAGAATTAATTTTTTTTTCAGTCAGTAAACCTGGATTATAGAATGACGGCGCGGTCGTTTCTGAAATTGCCGAGCCTGCATTTCCCATAAGACCTTCATTCAAACCGATAGGCAGACTGAACGCAAATGTTTGAATTGAAATAAAAAAACTAATTACGAAAAAATTCGATGGCTTCGATATTGGCTTTAGGTTTATACGCATACAGCTCATCTGACCATTGAATTTGTGTCCAGCCAAGTGTTCTAAATTCTTGTCGATTCACGTCACGATTTTCAACCAATTCAAAAAAGTTATTCACATGGGCCAATTCTTTTTGCTTCATTTCAAGTGATGGAATGTGAAACTGCACAAATTTCAATTTGTCATTTTGGCGAATAAACTCTTTAATTCCTGATTCAAATAATTTAGAAAATTTATAGTCCGGAGTTTGATCGCAACCCTTAATTAACATCAGTTTTTCTGTTTGATCAAAAAATTGTTCAATCTTGATTTCTTTCAAATTCATACATGCAAAATAAATATTTTGACGCGATTTAATACGATCAAAAGCCGACAGCGGCAACGCAGTTCGTGACGGTAAAATCCAAATTTGACGCTGATCTTTAATGGCAATTTGCAAATTCAAATTTTTCTTAGCGGCCGATTCTAAGTTTTTAAAAAATGAGCTTTGAACAGAAACCTCATCGGGAACTTCGATGATATAATCAAAATACGCCTCTGCAAAAGAATCTGAAAATCCTGCATTTTGCAATTCGTTCGTTAGGCCTGAATACAACTGTTTAAATTCTTGCTTAGCAATTAAATCCGAAGCTACGAAAACTTCTGAAAAGTTTTTTATAGTCAAAATGCCTTGTTTTAACGGATTAGGATCTTTCAAAATTTGACCGATTGCTTGATCAGAATTAAAATCTCGTTTTTGTAAAAACTGATCTATGTGCGAGATTAAATTTTGTTGGTTTATAAAACTTAAATTTTTATATGAACTGATTAATGACGAAGTGACCAAGGGTCGCAGACTGAGATTCAGCATTTGCCCAGCCAAAACTTCGTTTGGTTGCGTTTGCAATTGCCCGCACAAATAAAAATGTTCCGACGATCGCCATGCGGATTCACAATAAGCATCAGCACCTTTTAAAACTTGCGGCCACTGAGCAGATCCCAGTTTTGTTTTAATAGATGTCAATGGATCTTCGATCGATAAATCGCCATTCACTGAAAAATAAATTAAATCTGCAATGGATTCTTCAAACAGCGATGCTTGAATAAATTGTTTGGGCATATTTTCGCGGAGCCAAATTTTAATGAGGCCTCTTTGTAAATGGCCGTCGGCATTTAACAAACCACTGCCAATTTGTAATTTCGAATTTTGAATTTCAAACATGAGCGGCTGATCGTATCTAACGATCAGGTGGATTTTCTTTTTAAAACTTCGAATCGAGTTCAGCACCGAAGAAATATTTTTCAGTTTAATTGAAACTGACTCCTCGGTTTGAATCAAATTTTGCGAATAGGGCACGACCACATTCGCCGAACATCGATAGGCCGTTTCTGTCGTCTGCAAGACGCCAACAACAGAAACAGTGTCTAACCTTTCGACAACACTGGAATCAATACAGACCGGTTTTTTTAGAGTCAAAATCAACCCCAAAAAACACAAGTAAGTACATAGACTTGAGAAAATCATTATATTTTTATTTTTCACAACATTGTGAAATGCAATGTTGTGGCCAGATGAATTTAAACTTTCAACATCCCCACGCGCCCAACCTTTGACGGCAGCGGATGGTTCATCAACGGATTCAACCAGTGATTGATTTCAATTAATTTTTTTAAATTTAATCCTGATTTAATGCCAAGACCATCAAACATATACACAACATCTTCGGTTGCCACGTTACCTGTCGCACCCTTGGCATACGGGCAGCCGCCCAAACCGCCGATGCTGGCATCAAACGTTGTGATACCCAA
>CANBND010000106.1 GCA_947370945.1 Pseudobdellovibrionaceae bacterium
TCAAATATTTCGCGCATCACTTCGGCCACAAAATCAAATGGCAAACGCGCAAGTAACGAAGATCCCAGTTTTTCTCCGGATGGACGATTTGTTGTTTACACCAGTAATCGCACAGGTAAAAATCAGATTTTTGTCAGCTCGATTGACGGTTCGCAAGAGCGTCGTGTCACGAATGATTCTTATAACTATTTTAAGCCCAAATGGTCGAATAATTTAGAATAGAAATTCAGCAATCAACATGCTTTCAAGAGAGCATTGACGACTTAGGTCTAGTCCCCTAATTCTGTAGTAAACAACGTTTACAGGATGTGGAACTCGACTATGAATACAAAAATACTAAAACAAAATATGCAATCAAAGTACAGCACTGTGGTTTGGATTTATTTAATCGCTTTCATTTTAATGACATGGTCATTTAAATCACATTCTGCAGAAATTAAACCAGAGCTAAAAACTTCGACTAACAAAACTAAAAAAATAAATCATGACACCATCAACACTTCAAAGAAAGGCACACCCATGTTTGCAATTTTCGAAACTAATAAGGGCAACATCAAAATTAAACTTTTCGCAGACAAGGCACCAAAGACTGTTGAAAATTTCGTAGGTCTTGCAGAAGGCACTAAAAAATTTACAGATCCTAAAACGGGCAAAGAAACAACACGCGCATTTTATGACGGTTTGATTTTTCACCGCGTAATTCCAAATTTTATGATTCAAGGCGGATGCCCGTTGGGCACAGGCACTGGCGATCCAGGATATCGCTTTGGCGACGAGTTCGACAAATCTTTATCACACGACAAGCCAGGTAAATTATCAATGGCCAACGCAGGCCCAGGAACAAATGGTTCACAATTTTTTATCACTGTTGCTGCAACACCATGGCTTGATGGCAAACACACTATTTTTGGTGAAGTTGTTGAAGGTTATGAAAATGTTGAAGCCATTTCAAAAGTGCGCACTTCACAGGGTGATAAACCTGTTGAAGCCATTGTTTTGAAGCATGTTAAAATTGTTCGCGAATAGATTTTAGTTACTGTAAAAGTATCTAAATATCTGGAACTATCGAAGGCACAGTTTCATGCGCTGGAACTGTGACCTTAACTAATTTTTTCTTACCGTCTTTGATAACTTCTTGAGAAATCACCGTAAACAAATGTTGCCCTTGATAAACGTGACGCAAAACCTGCCCCTCGGCCATTTGACCTGATTCATCGCTAAAAATTATTTTTTCACCAACACCACGGCCTGTTTTTTTTAATTTCTCTAACATCGAACTATCAACAGATTTTTCAGTCATTTGTTTTTCAATTGAATTTATTTTTGCAAGCAACTGTGCGCGCTCTGTCGTCGCAGCGTTGCCTGCTGGAACAGGCGCAAAAAATTTTTCCATTTGCTCAGATTCAAAATATTTTGCCATCTGAGCTTCAGAAATTTTTGCTGTTTGCTTCAGGTACTGACCTAATTTTATAGGATTTGGCAAACCCAAAGCAATAGCCATTGTACCGTCCAAAACGAAAGCCTGCTTATTTGCATCAACTTTGACTTTCCGAAAAATTTGATCATCGTAAACAGGTGAAGCTAAATTGGCCTGCATCGATTCTTTGTATTTTACATATGCGTTGTATGTACCAAGACCTGACAATGCAGAGCCTGCTGTAAAAATCGCTGCCGCAGGCACCTTTCCTGACAAACTTGCACCTAACATCACAGTCAAAATGCCACCTGAATAATACATTTGTTTTTTCTTTTGAAACTCCATGAGGCTTTGTGCAATTGAACAATATTCTGGATTTGCAGCTAAAATATTTTCTGTTGTCTGATAATTTAAAATAAATAAATCGTCCGAAGAAATTTCTTTGGCTGAATTCAATACCAATTTATTTTGTTTGGTTTTTATATTTTCAATTTCTTTTTCAATGTTTTGAATAACCGATTCATAAGCTTTTTTAAAATCGTTTTTCTGCGGATCATCTGTTTTTATAAATTGAACTAATGGGTATTTCGTCATTTGCAAATGGTAATTCAGCAATGCCGATTTTCGTTTTTGTGCAATCAGATCTAACTTGTACTGCTGGGTCACCGACGGTCCTGTAAAACTAAAATTTGCGGGCATTTTTTCTTTGGCTTGTTTTTCTATGTCGATTAAAAAAACACTCCACGTTTCAGACAAAACCTTTTTTTCGCGATCATTTAATGGGTTCCATTTTTCAGATTTAAATGTATTTATCGGAATGTTTAAATCTGTATTTAGCGTCCGAAATTGGGTCTCGTTCAAAACTTTTGAATCTGGCAACGCCATTGCCAGTTCGTAACGTGCCCGTTGATTAGCTAATGACGAATTCATCACATCTTGCAAGGTGCTTTGACATTCCAACTTTACATCGGTCAATTTTTTATCGAAAATTTCATCAACGCAATTTAGTGATTTTTTTGTATTTTCTAAATTATTTTTCAAAACACTTTGAGTGTATTTATATGTTTCATTAATTAAATCAAAAGCGGTATTGCCTTTTTTATCATTTTGTACAATTTGCGGAACACCAAATTTTAAAGGCGAAATCGCTTCAACGGGAATTATTTTTTTATTTAAGTCAGTTTTTTTACAAGACTCAAAAAATGGATCGTATTTTGTATAAACAGATGATTCTGTTTTTTCTGTTTTATCAACAGGTTGCGACGGCGACGAACGCATCAGTTCGCCGCTAGTGGCCAGCAGACTTAATAAAAAAACCCCGAAAAATAATTTCAATTACTGACTAGTCCCAGCTCTTTGAATTCGTGGAGCTGATGTTGACGATGGGCCATTAAATTGTTTCTCGGCGGCTTCAGAAGATTCATTCGCCATCGCTGCACCCGCGGCGACGCCAAAAATAGCAGCGATACCAACTGATTTACTCGTGCCCTTAAATGCCGAGCCAATTTTTGCTGTCAGCGGAACTTTGATACCTGGTTTTTGTTCAAAGTTATGCGTTTGCACAAATTTTCTGAATTTTCCGTAGTCAGCAGGAGTTGCGTTCAAGGCAAAGTTAAATACTTTGCCATTTTTATTATTAAAAGCTTCATAGAGGGCTTCTAATTTAAATCTATTTACACGTTTCAAAGTCGTGCTTTCGATTTTATCTGAGCTAAAGCCATCCAAATTATACTGTTTAAGTTGTTGTTGAATTTCATTCGCTGTACCAAACAGGCTCATACTTTGTCCGTTTTTTAATTTAACATCTAATTCAATTTCTTTTGCCAAATTTCCACTGACTAAAGATGATTCGATCTGATTCCATTTTGTCATATTTTCAGATTCAGTGGCTAGAATTTTTCCGACATTTTTTATTTGCTCTGGAGTATTGAAATGATCAACTTGAATCATCGGCGCATCTTTGCCAGCGAAAAATCCAAACCCACCATTACCAGATTTGACTTGTTCTGTTGCCCAGATTTGCAACGTTGGTGGTAATGTTTTAATAAAATTGTCGTACTTTACGCGAGCTGCATGATCAACCCAAGCTGCAACTTCAGCTTGCTGTGACAAATTAATAATTTTATCATCGATGACTGTCAGCGGACCCGTTGTCATAACACTCGATTTCTCCATATTTTCTGACCAATAATATGGGATACTGTCTTTATACTTTTGCGGATTGTCGCGCATGCTGTTTAATTTTCTATTCGCATTCAGATTATCGCCGGCAGCGACCATCGGAGCTACCAGTTGTGATACGGCTGCGTTTTGTGAAATTACAAATTGAGAAGCCAACAAAATAACGATAAATATTTTTTTCATATATATTTTCCTTAACTATAATTTAACATCGGAATGTGGTGTTAGAAAATGAACAGCTGTAAAACTATTTTGTACGCTATTAAGGTCCGGTCTCAGATTAAGACAATCAAATCAAATGTATGACTTTTGATTGTGCCCGATTTTGCAATATTAAGTTTATATGAATAAACTCAAAATGAGACACATTTGTTTAAACTTGATTTTAATGGCTGCGATGTTGTTTTCAACAACGACTTATTCACAACAATTAGAACTCTTTGATGGTAATGGAATTCCGACAATGGAAGCTTTGCCCAAAGATAATTTTGATCCCAGTTTTTTAAGAAAATTACGTAAAGAAATTCAAGCCGAACAAATGAAAGATCACGAATTATCTGAACAACGTGGTTGGTTCAAAAGTTCATTGATCCGCGTCGTTCCTGAAAATGCAACTTTCGCTGTAGCCAGCGGTGGTGTTTATTTTTTGCAAATGATGGCATTCACAAATTCAGATCCTGCATTAATGGTGAAACATATTGAATCATTAAAAGATCCCGTCGGATTAATTTCATTTTATTCATTCATGGCCGCAAACGGAATGTATGTTGATTTTAAAACCAAAGGCATGGACCCTATGACCAAACAGTTGGCGATGAAATCATTGCAATATAAAGGTATGGCCATCGGTTCATTAGCATCAAGTTTCACTGCAGATTTGTTAGGAACTTTTAAAGAATGCGCACAGGGTTGGATCAATAATAAAAATGATGAATCATCGCATGCCTCTTGCGACGAGGCTTTAAAAACGTGGACCCTAAGAAACAAATTTACACAATATGCTCCGCAAATTTTATCATTAGTCGCTTCACAGATCGGCGCTGATGCTGCGACATTAGCTGGTCAAAAAATTAAAAGCAAAATTTCTGGCGATGCTATTTACAGAGCCGAAGTTTCGGCATTAAAATTATTTAAAATTAATGCCGTAAATATTGATTTAATTATTACTGCAGGCGGTGTCACCATCAGATCATTAGCTTGGGTCGGGAAATTAAGCCAGTTCGGATTATTTTTAGCGGTCGATCATCTGTTGACCCCAAGTATCATGCGAATCGGTAATAATGTTTTGCAGCCCTTCTTTTTTCAATTTGATGTGAACGCTATTGATCGACTTATGAAAAGTGCGGGCAATGCAAAATGGTCGTCTGAAGCTGCAAATAAACCCAGTCTTGAGTGCCCCGTACAAAATTCAGGCTGTAAATCATTCGATGCTTTACCCAAAGAAATTGAAAATTTCACATATCGTATGCAGCAATGGCGCATGCATTTAAATTCAAAAGTTGAAAATGATTTGAACGGTTGGCAATCCGAAGTCAATAAATTGCTTCATCAAATTGATTTTTCAAAAAACTTTTACAGATCGTATTTAGAAAATTTATACAGTACTTTACAACGCTCTGAACAAGTTCAGAAGGGTGATTTTACTGAAAAAATCGATCGCGCTTGGGCCACGCAAACAATTTATCCGTATCGAACGTTGCCTTTATACGGAGTCAAATCTGGCGTTGATTTCAAAGGCGAAAAAGAAAATGATCTGTATTTAACAAAGCCTTGGTTGTTACAAAAATATCAAAGCCAAAATTTGCAGAAAATTGCGAATGAATTTTTAACAAATATTAAAAAATATAATTTAGATTCGTATTCAGAAAAAAAGTTTATAGGTTTATTAAAAACATTACTGTCAAGTTCACCGAATGAACAGGCCAAATCGTTAATTCAAATTGTGGATCCAATTCGTGTATTCAATAAACAATTTGAAAATGATCGCGAATTTTTAAATCGTGAGTTTTTATCTGCGGTTCAACAATTAAAAATGCAAATCGGAAATCCAGCACCAGTGATGGACGAAGGCGCTGGTTTTTCACAGGCTTACATTTCAAAAAGCACAAATTTATTAACTAGTATGACGGCTCATTTTACTTTAGATAACGCTATTTACAGATTCAATAAAGCCAGTGATTTAATGTTTTACAATATGATTTGCGGCAGCACTGATGCCAAAGTTCAAGAAGGCATTTTTTCTGGATTTAATTTTATGCCACCGCGAATTTCGACTCAAAATCCACAGAGTTTAAAGATTTGTGAAAAAATTAACGGCTCCGTATCGACAGACACTTTGTATAAAATGACTTTGCCATTAAATCAAAAAAATGTATCTGCAACTGAATTTTTAGTCTCAAATTTGAATCAGAATTTATTAGGTGATATTAATAATCTTGATGGCGCATCTGGATTTAATAACTGGTGGGTCGAAAAAACGTTACCAGCAGTTCAAATTAAATTTAAAGATTTAGATTCACGATATCAAACACTGGTTTCTCAGGCTTATGGTAATATTTTAGACCAAAAAGGATTTGTTGATTTCACTTTGGATCTTTATACACACTGGAGCGAAAGACTGGGAACTGGAATCTTGGATAATCTAGATTTCGAATTAGAATTTTATGTACAATCGCTTGAAAATATTCTTTTGCAAAAAAATATTACTACTGTCAACTATACAGATTCAGTTATTTCGCTAACTCAGAAACAGAAATATGATTCTATTGTAATAGCTAAGGATCTTGAAAAAACAAATGCTATTCTATTCAAAATTTTAACAATCAAAAAAACATATAAAGATTTGTTAGGTTTATTAAACAATAATCAACAAGTCGATTTCAAAAAATTAGAATCCATGAATGCAGACTTAAAAAAATCTATGGATAGCATTTTTGAAAAATTGGCTCAGTTTGAAAAAAATCCAAATTTGCCAGCTGAAGTTAAATCATTATTTTCAATTAAAAAAGGCCTTGAAAATTTAGAAATTGATTTGAAGAGATATCTATTTATGAAGGTGAATTTGGCGAATCGCCTTGAAATTGAAACTTCGCAGATGAATGATTTTTTAAAAAATGTCAGCACTAAAAATACTTACACCGGAGCGAAACCCAACGGTAAATAATCCCAATATGAGACACTGTCTGTTGTTTTGACAGTGTTACACAAAGTGTGATCTTAAACGAAAAAATAGGCTTTAAATGACATATACAGATTTTAAACAGGCACCAAACTTGAAATATTAAATACGAAAGCAAACTTTAACAAAAGAGGTTCTTATGAAAAAAATGATTTTAATGGCTCTCATCACAATATCAACTGTTGCCTTTGCTTTACCCGAAGCTAAAGTTGCTAATCGTGAGCAATCTCGTGAATTTTTAAAAACACGTGATGAATATAAAAAATATGAAAAAGCATCCAAAGACGGAAAAATGACCGAAGCGATCCGTAAATCAATGTCAAAATTTTTAAATGATTCACTAGATGGTATCGCCGGCGTAAAAGCGGATGGCTTAGAATCTCTTGTGAATATTAATGTAGATTCAGCCAGTAAAGTTATCGAATTAATTACTTTGGCGAAAAATGGATCTGCGGAACAAAAAACAAAAGCTAAAATGGATTTAAAAATTATGGCTTACGGTGCATTATTAATCGATTCCGCATCGGTTTCTGCTAAAGACGAAGCTAAAGCCTTAGAGCAGATTTCTGAAATGGCTGATTATAATGAAAATGCAAAAAACTTTAAAACTGCTTTAGCCAAAGAATTAAAAGACGGCGGTATTACTGTAACGGAAGCTATTACAAAAGCCTCGAAGGGTAAAATTACTCTAGAGAAAATCAAAGACTGTATTATTTAATTTTCGAATCACACAATTAAATTACCGAACGGCCTCACCCAAACCAAATTTGTGTGGGGCTTTTTCGTATTCAGAATTTGCTTGCGTTAGCCACGCTGATAAATTTTGCTGTCTGCGATCGTCCGATGGATGTGTTGACATCCATTCAGGACCAGATTTTCCACCGTTAGCCGCAGACATGCGCTGCCAAAGTTTAATGGATTCTGCAGGATCATACCCCGCGCGAGCCATATACAATTGACCTTCTTGGTCTGCAGCAGATTCATCGACACGCGAAAATTTTCGACTGAAAAAAGCAATGCCCAAACCGCCGACGACACCGCCAATTTGTGTGGCTGCTCTACAGGTATCTGTTTTACAAAGTAATTGTCCACCCAACACCGTTGCGCCACCAATAATAGCTCCCGCGAGATTTTCATTTTTTGCACGCGCATAATTTTGCAGACCATGACGTAATGTCGCGTGCGCGACTTCGTGACCCATCACTGCGGCCAACGCAGCTTCGGTTTTTACGACATTCATAATTCCGGTATAAACCGCCATTTTACCACCAGGCATGCACCACGCATTCACTTCGGGGCTTTCGATCAGAACATATTCCCATTGATAATTTTTTCCCGACGCTTGCGCTATTCGTTGCGATACGCGCTGAACGATCGCTGTCCATTCTTTATTTTGTGAAATTTTAGATTTTGTTTTTACTTCTGAATACGCCTGAGCAGCTTGCGCGTTGATTTCATCTTCGCTGATACCTGCATCTTCGGGCGATGTGGCGCAACCATAAAAATACAAACTTGAAATGGCAATTAAAATTATTTTTTTCACTTTTAATACTCCGAATCTTTATCGTCCATCACAATATAAATTTCAACACGTCGATTTTTTGCTTTATTTTCTTCTGTATCGTTTGGCTGCAAAGGTCTGGTGTCCGCGTAAGAAATCGCAGCTAATTTTTTTGGATCAAATTGATGATATTTTAATAAGTATCTGACAATACTGGTCGCGCGCATCGCGCCCAGTTCCCAATTGGTTTCAAATGCTGAATTTTTTCCGACCGAAGTGTTATCCGTGTGACCTTCTATAATTAATTTTCGATCAGTGTCTTTTAATAGATTTGCAATTTCGTCTAGCGCTTTTAACGAAGTTACTTTTAATTTTGTACCACCGGCATTAAAAAATTGTGCAGAAGCTAACGAAATTCGAACACCAACGGCGTCATGTCTGATATTCTGAATTGAATCCTTTGTTGTTTTTTCCATTTTTTTTTCAATAAAACGATTAATGTAATCCTGAGTTTCCCCCGGGCCACGCCC
>CANBND010000107.1 GCA_947370945.1 Pseudobdellovibrionaceae bacterium
TATTACTAATAATCAAATCTGGATTAAATTCTTTTAAAAACGCGCTGTTTTCATAACCACTGTTCACAATAATTTTACGACCCGTGATGCTGGTTAATTCCAGCGGATTTTCAAGATTCGATGGAAATGCCACATGAACTGTGTATCCAGCATCTGATAATAACTGATGAAGCGTCGCTACGTTTTCAAGGTAATACGGATTATTGGTGTGTTCTTCGGTGATTAAAAGAATTTTTTTAATCGTCGGACCGTAATGAACAACAATGTATTTTTTAAATAAATCGACGGCAGATTCTTTGTCTGTCGGGCAAATATTATTAAATCCTGCTGGATAAATATTTGCGTCGACATTTGATATTTTATAATCGCCATCGCGAATATCGTAACTGGAATAAATCGGGTATTCTAATTTTTTAGTTTGATTTTGAAACCATGTTTGAACAGCATCAAAATTTTTACAAATTTGATCGTGAATTTCGTTTCGTGATTTTGAATTAATCATTGATACAACCAACTTTCTAATTTTTTTTGCAAGGGCATTAATGAAACCATCAGTCCTGCCGCGCGGATTGAGCCTTGGTTTGGCGTCGACAATTGCAAACTTGATAATTTATGCATTGAATCTAAAATTGTGACGGCAATTTTTTTTCTGAAATTAATATCTAAGTGTTCTTTTGTGACAAAGCTTTCAAAAAATTCGTAGCGAGTTTTTAAATAATCCGCAGCTCGGTCGGAACTGACGCTATCTTTTTCAATGACGTACAAATATTGAATTTGAATTTCTTTCAGAAATAAAATTTCAGCTAAACAAAACTGATCACATGAAAAATCCAGCGACCATTTTAAACTTTCTAAAACGTAGAGACCTTCATTTTGCGTATTTTGCGCCAAATTTGAAATTATTTTTTTTTCGATGTTGTCAGAAATATCATTTTCAACTTTGGCCCTATTTTTTAATAACAGGGCGCGGGTTTTTAATTCTGTCACTGAATCAATTTTACGAAGCAATAATTCATTGGCAGCTAAAATTGCTTTTTCGGGTTGACCCAATTGATCGTAGGTTCTGACCGATAACAAAAGTGCCGTGTCATAATCGGTATCATTTTTTTTCAATGCTGAATCTAAAAATGGAATTGATTTTTCGTATTCATGATTCAATACCAAAGCTTCGGCCTTTAGAAAATCAGCGCTTTGTTTGGGTGTTTCGATTATTTTTTCTTCGTCAAAAACATGCAGTAATGCGCAGCTGTTTAAAAAAAATAAAATACTAATTAATTTTAGATATTTGCAAATAGATTTCCGAAAGATTTTTTTCATGAAGTTCATTTTGGCTGACTTCGGGGCATTTGTATATCTTTAGCTGATTTTTAAAACCTGCGCCAGACGTCAAAGACTGGGTCAATAGCTTTTCAATATCTTCGTAATAACTAGAAAGCCGATTTATTTTTTCTGATTTTCTTGAATTTTTATTCTTGAACCAAGCGGGAACTTTATTGATCACCAAAGTTGTTAACTGGTAACCTTCTTGTTGAATTTCTTGACTGATTTTTTGGCACTCTGTAATTCGACTGGGATCAAGCATCGTGATCAACGCGAATTCTGTAGTTTGAGAAGCCAAAAGCCTGTGGCAATCCATCACTTGTTTTTCAAGCGGACCTTGCCAATTTTGAATCGCTGAAAAAAACAATCCCAGTTCTTTGATAAAATCTGCTCCGGTCAGCGTTTCAAGTGCCTTTAAAACTTGGGTTGTTCCAATATTTAAAACTTTTTTAAAAAATCCAATGTCGGTTTGCTTTGGATTTCGAAACCAACTGGCAACGCCTTCGTTAAATAATTGTGATAATTTTTCTGGAGCTTTTAAAAACTGCCATGTGTGCTGCGCCGGCGGAGTATCCAAAATAACCAGATCGTATTCACCACTGTTGACGTAAAAATTTAATTTAAATAACGAGGTAAATTCTTGTGATCCACTTAATTTTGTCGAAAGCTGTTTGTATAATTTATTGTTCGTTAATTTTTCAATATCAGCAGCTGCCAATTTTTGGCCAGAGGCTTTAACAATAAACTCATGAAAGGCTTTTTCATGTTGAATCACACAAGCAAAAAGTTTTCCATTTTTATTTCTCATAGCCTCAGTTGTTAGGTCATGAATTTCACCATCGGGCTTCATTCCCAAGGCCTGCGCCAATCGCAACGAAGGGTCAATTGTTAGCACCAAAACCTTTTTGCCTTCGCAAGCTTTGCCAATAGCCACCGTCGCTGCGAATGTGGTTTTACCAACACCGCCCGAACCAATACAAATCAAAGTTTTTGTTTCAGATTTTAATTCAATCATAAAGACCCTGCGATTTGGCCAATCAGTTTCACGCGATCAATTTCTGGAACAAATAAAATTTCTTGATAATGAATGCCCGCCGATTTTAATTTTTCAATACTAACGCTTTCATTTTCTGAAATTTCAGAAAAATGTTTTTTTTCATCGACAGACAGATTTTCAAAATCAACATCGTTCAATTTTAATAATTTATTTAAATAAACCTTCGCTGTAATTCCAAATTCAGATTTTAAATTGTTGTAAAGTTCAATTGTTTCTGTGATCGGCAAGTCTTCAGCCAATGTTGCAATGTGCACATGACAAAAATTTGCATCACGCAACCACTGATCGATGCCGCGTGATTGTTCACCCATCGGGCCAAATGAAATAATTTCTGACATCGCCTTGGGTGCCCGAAATAAATTCATGAAATGCCCCGTCGCAAATGCATCGATCACAATTTCTGAAAAGGGCATTTGCGGTCCGTGTTTACGAACACTGGATGTCGCTTTACCTAAAATTGCCAATTCTTGCAGGCCCGGAGCGACTTGTATTAATGATTTTGAAACGGCATTTTCAAAAAATAATTTATATAGCGATTCAATTTTTAACAGATGCAACGCGTATTCTTTCAGACAATCGTTGGTGCTCCATTGGCTGATCGACAGATGTTTTGACAATTTGCCTGCTAAAATCGGCTTGTAGCCCAGATTATCTAAGCCCAAAAAATCGCGATAGAAACTACGCTCTGTTAATTCTGCTAATAAAACTGGCCCATGGTCGCTTTTCTCAGACAGCATACAGGCGTAACTCGCTGCCATTAGCGATTTACCGACTCCACCTTTGCCTGTAAAAAAATGTATCTTTTGCGTTGCCATTGCCTCTGCTTTACTCTATTTTCCGAACTCATAATTAGCCTATATCAAAAGGAGCTCTCATGAAAGCACAACTTCAAATCACTGAAGGATTACAAAGAAAAATTAACGTTGAAATTCCAAACGAGGTTGTTAAATCTGCGTTTGACAAAGTTTTTCAAAATATTCAACGCAATGTCGAAATCAAAGGCTTCCGCAAAGGCAAAGCTCCGATGACAACAATCAAAACAATGTACAAAGACCGCGTTGTTGGCGATGTCGCACAAGATTTAATTCAAGCGCATTATCCATTGGCTTTAAAAAACGAAAAAGTAGAACCCATAAATTACCCAGAATTTGAATTCGAAGATCCAACAGAAAATGCAAATTTTTCTTTTGCAGCTATTTTTGAAGTTCGCCCCGAAGTTAAAATTAAAAAATGGGAAGGCCTTGAAGTTGAAAAAGAAAAAATGATTTTCAACGAAAAACAATTTGAACAAACAATAAATAATATCCGCTCATCACGCGCAACAATGGCTGACGTTCTTGAAGACCGCGCGGCTATTTTGGGCGACACTGCAATTTTGGATTTCGAAGGTTTCGTTGATGGCAAACCTTTAGAAAATGGAACAGGCAAAGATCACAACCTGGAATTGGGCGCAAAACAATTCATCGATGGTTTCGAAGACGGCGTTGTCGGTATGAAAATCGGTGGAACAAAAACAATCAGTTTAAAATTTCCAGATCCGTACCATTCAGTAGACCTTGCTGGAAAGCCTGTTGATTTCAAAGTTAAATTAACTGGTTTAAAGAAAAAAGTTTTACCTGAATTAAATGACGAATTGATTGCCCAAATCGGCGCGAAACAAACTGTTGAAGAATTCAAAGCGACTTTAAAAACAGACATCGAACAATCTGAAAAAAAACGCATCGAAGACGCTTTTAAAAACAGAATTGTTAAAAAATTAGTTGAAGCAAATCCTGTCGATGTTCCGGCCAGTTTAATGAAAGAACAAAAAGCCACATTGATCGAAGATTTCAAAAAACGTATGACTGAACAAGGCATGCAACCCGCAGAATTTGAAGCCTACGTTCAAAAATGGGATGCTGATTTCGCAACAACAGCTGGCGAAATGATTCAATCAAGCTTTCTGATCGACAAATTAGCCGTTGATCACAACATGATTTGTAACGAAGCTGACCTAAATACAAAATTTGCAGAATACGCAAAACAAACTGGTATCGAAGAACCACGCGTTCGCGAATGGTATTCAAAACCTGAACAAATGAGCCGTTTAACATACATGATCACCGAAGAAAAAGTCATCAAGATGATCACTGAAAAAGCGAAGGTCAAAGAAGTTGACGCAAAAGAATTAAAAGAAGAACAGAATTAATTTTTTCTGATTTTTAAGTGATTTACTAAAAGGCTGAGGAAACTCAGCCTTTTTTATTTTATAAATATTATTTTTTCGGAGTAAATCGGCCATTCAGTACACCGTGAATATATTCTTCGCCGCCACCGTGTTGTAATTTGCCTGAAATTTTATTGTCCGCGGTGATAACCCCTGGCATCGGGCCTAAATAACTTAAATTGAATGTTCGATTTTGATTTACAGTGCCGCTAATATCAAACGGCGAACCAAAAATAATCGCTTGTCCTGATATCACTTTACAATTTGCATCTGTTTCAAAAGAAAAACTTCCTGTTAAATACATTCCACCATCGACACCGCCGCCGCCAGTGGCTCCGTTATCTTCGTAATCATTACCGGTCAGTTGATAGCCCATGTTATTCAATTTAATATTACGAGCTTTGATTCTTTCAGCATGCGACGGTGCATCGATTGTTCCAACAAATGTACCCGTACAACCTTTACCACCGGCAACTGCTTTTGTGCCGCTCGGATTGCTTGATGAAGAAGATGATCCCGATCCTGAACTGGCTGTTGATCTGTTCGCTGAAGTGTCTTCGTCTTTTTTCTTAAATGCTTTTGTTAATTCTTTGACGTAAATCCACGCTGCCGCCGCCATTAATCCAATTTTTGCAATCGTTCCGATATTTATATCTGATGAAGCTGCAGGTTTTACCGGAGTCGCTGCTGTTGCGACATCAGTGATTTTTTTTGTTGGATCCGCAGTAACTACTGGAGCGACAGGCTTAGATTGTGTTACAGGCGGATCCTCCTTCGATACAATGGTTTGTCCATCTTTTACTGAACTGCCGGCCGGAGCAGGCGGACCCATTTGTGTTGATGAGTCTTTTGTAATTGAGCTAGGTTCAAATGCTGAAGCCGCAACTGGTTTAGCGGGAACAACAGTTGGCGTCTCTGATGGTGAAGTCGTTGGCAATTGTGAATCTGTTTTTTTAGTGGCCGCATCAGGAGCAACTGCAACAGGAACAGATGCTGATCCCGATGTTGGATTCGCAACAGATGGTTGCGGTGCTGTAAACGCAGGCTTAGATGGCAATGTTTCTGATGGCTTTACTTCTGCAAATTTTTTCGCTTCGCGTGCCGAATCACTCGCAGTATCAGATTTTGATTTTTCTTTTTCTTCCTCGACAACTAAATTATAAACTGCATTAATTTGATTGTTGATATTTGTACTTGCTGAATCTACGTCTGCTTTTAAGGCCTTACCAGCATCGCTTTCAACTGATAAACACGATGCAACTCCGCTCAGTTCCGAAGCTTTTCTTTGTGCTGCATTCAGTTTCGATATATCTTTTTCTGATCCAACTTGAATTTGTGATAATTCAGAACTGACTTCTTCAATAGTCTTCGAACATTTTGGTGTTCCATCACCAGACGCAGCAGACTCGGTCGGATTACCGAAATCATCGAACGAAGAAGCATAAACATTCTGCGTAAATAAAAATATAAATGCGATCAATATTTTAAATTGCTTCATCGTGCATTCCCCACTCGCATATTTTATATCGTCAGATTTACAGCTCGACTTAAGACTTAATTATGTATTCTAAACCGAAAACATGTCTGAAAAATAAATAAGCGTATCAATTTGATACGCTTATTTAAAAATATTTGTTGATACTCTGATCGCAAATTCAGACATTAAAGCGATCCAGACCATGGTCCGATAATTCTTGCAAGACATACAAAAACCCTCAGGAGAACTTATGAACTTTAAAAATCACACATTACAAAAACTGACGCTCGGTTTAGTAATTATCAGTTTCGGTTTCGCTTGCAGCAAAACTCAAAGTAACGCTTCGGCAACACCAGATTCAAATAATTCTGGTCAATCCACACCGAACACACCCGTTAATCCCATCAGAGGAATTAATCCTGCGTTGAAGGCTTATGGCGTTGCAGTGACTGAGGTCACTGGATTATTAGATTTGGGCGGCAGATTACTAAATGTTGTTGCAGACCCATTGTCGCAATCAATAAATATTAATTTGTATTTACCAGAAACATTTTTATTTTTGGCACAAACTTATTTAATTAAATATCCGCAAATTCAAGCAACAGTTTTAACTGATGCCAACGGAAAAAAATCATTAAATATGAAAATCAGCATTGCTGATGCGGCGGCTGCATATAAAAAATGGAATGATAAAAAGAAAGCCGAACAAGTCGTTCAGCAACCTACAACTCCTTCAAACCCATCGAATCCATCAAACCCATCTGCGCCTGTTTATAACGGCGGTTGTAACGGAACATATGCTGGAACAATCGATCCACCTGCACATGATGTTCGTATTGCCAGCCGAAACCAAAGTTTAACTGATCGTGGTATTGCTGTAACAGGTAACGATGAAATTGATAATGCAAATGCTGGTGGTGGTCCTCCGGATGGTGGTATTTGGTTGGCTGGAACTTTTCAATGGGAAACGGATGCAAATTGCAACGTCACATCTGGCGAAGTCGTAATTTTCGGATACCCGTTTGCTGTCAGCGGAACTGTCAATGCTGATGGAACATTTGATCTCTATTACTGGGGTCGTATTCCCGGAAAAATTAATGCCGACAAAACTGTAACCGGCAAAGTTCAACACGCCGGCGGCGAAGAACATGTTCACGGTGTTTTAAACGGCATATTTACAGCTAGATAGTTTCAAAATAATTTATAACAGAACGGCGCCAGACTTAATGCTGGTGCCGTTCTCAGTTTTAGTCCAGTTCAAGCTCAAACAATGGTTCAATTTATGAAATTAATGTAGGCTTAAGCTATGACAAATTCACACGCTCAAAAATTAAAATCTGTGGTGCTTTCGGCTTTGTTTTTCGCCGTTGGATTTTCGATCTTTTTTTCGATCGCGAATAATGTTTCGATTCAACGCGACCCTGCATCACTGAATGAAAAAATGAATTCATTATCTGGGCTGGATCGTGCGCAATTAAAATCTGAACTGGAACGAAAAATTAAAATCCGCAGTATTTCAAATGGTACAGAAAAAGCAATCGTGCTTGAAGGCTTTTCGTCAAACCTTTGTAAACAATATGAAAATGTTCAACTGACATTTACCGCAGAGGGCGTTTCAGTTGCCGGCGAACCGACGCAGATGAAAATAAATTCTCCGTGTGAAGCGGCTCAAGATCCTGCGGAAATGGCTTCGATTCGTATTCCAATTGAAAAAATTATGAATTCAAAACCTCGCGATGCTGAATTTTCATTTTTGGGTTACAATTCAAAATTTACTTTTTCAAAATCGGCTGATGAATGGCCACACGTTTGGATTTTATCTTCGTTTGAATTTTTATCTGTTGGTGGCAAATCAAAACTGGTGAAATTACAGGGCGAAGAACGTTCGACTCCAATTGTTTTAGAGTTTTAAATTAATAAACACATTTATATCCGCGTTAATTCCTAAATAACCACTCGTGTTATCTGTATTTGCCTTTGCCTGCTGGTAAAAAGTCGTGCTGTGATTATATCACAAAGAAAAAGTAAGACTAAACTCAAGGAGGATTTATGTTTAAGTCATTAATTTTAGTAGCGGCTCTTGTTGTATCAACTTCAGCTCAGGCATCAAACTCAATCGGAATGTTTTTATTTCAAAAACAAATCGTACAAATCCAAGGTGTGATTAAAGCACAAGGCTTAAATTGGCATGTTGGCGACACAAACAATTACAAATTAAATATGGGCGGTTTTTTAAATGGCTCTATGAAAATGTATGTTCGTGAAATTACTGCTGACGGTATCTGGATGAATCAAGATGTTGATATGATGATTCAAAAATCAAAAATTGAAGTTTTATTGAATCCAGCAAACGGTGAAGTTATTAAAATGATCGTTGATGGCAAAGAACAAGCAGCACCTAAAAATGATGTCGAAGTTGTGGACCAAAAAGAAGCAACAATCACTGTGCCTGCAGGAACTTTCAAAACAATTTACTTAAAAATCAAAGACAACGCGAACAACGGTTCAATATCTGAGATGTGGGTTAATCCACGTGATATTCCTTTATCAGGAATGGCAAAAAGCTTAGCTGACAGCCAATTAGGCAAAGTCACAATCGAATTACAATCTTTCGAAAAGAAGTAATTTAGAATTGATGTCTGTTGATTTTAAAAATCAATTTTT
>CANBND010000108.1 GCA_947370945.1 Pseudobdellovibrionaceae bacterium
ACAATAATTTTAAACAGCGTCGTTTTGCCGGCTCCGTTCGGGCCGATCACGCCAACGTGTTCACCTTGGTTAATTGAAAAACCTGCTTTATTAAATAAAATTTTTGCGCCGTATTGTTTTGTCGCATTATGAATTTGCAGAAGGTTCAAATGAAATCCTTTATTTTAAAAATCCGCAATTTTAGACAGGGTGTCCAAAATTGCGGATTTTTATATATTGACCCTAGTTTTTATACGCTATCTAATTTTACTAAACAAGGATGGTCCAATGAAATTTTTAATATCTTTAGTTGTCTTTTTGTCTGCGTTAACCTTGCATGCAAAAACAGCGAACTTTATTTTTTGTATGGAGGGCAGCCCCTCGTCATTTAATCCGCAATTGGTCAGTGACGGCGTCAGCATGAATTCAAGTTCGCAAACAGTCTTTAATCGACTGGTTGAATTTAAACCCGGCGGCACAGAGATTATTTCGGGTCTTGCTGAATCATGGTCAATTTCAAAAGACAAAAAAACATACACATTTAAATTGCGTAAAAATATTTCGTTTCATTCAAATGAATTTTTTAAGCCTTCGAGGAATTTAAATGCAGATGACGTGATTTATACTTTTAAATCGCAAATGGATACCAAGCATCCGTTGGCAATTCCTGCTGCAAACTATGAATATTTTAAAGCCATGGAGTTAGATCAATTAATTTCTGATGTTAAAAAAATAGATCTGATGACAGTTGTTATTGAATTAAAACATCCAGAGGCTCCGTTTTTGGCAGACCTTGCGATGGATTTCGCCAGTATTCAATCTGAAGAATACGCGCAATCGTTGATTAAATCAGGCAAGGGTTTGAAAACTTTAGAAACAAATCCAATCGGCACGGGGCCGTTTGTTTTTAAAAGTTACCAAAAAGATTCAACAGTTAAATTTACGGCGAATGAAAAATATTTCAAAGGCAAACCACAAATTGAAAATTTGATTTTTGTAATTGTGACAGATTCAACAGTGCGCGCGCAGAAAATGAAATCTGGCGAATGTCATGTGATGAGCGAACCACAGCCCCAAGACATCGAAAGTTTTTCAAAAAATGTAAAATTGAAAGTGTTGTCGACAGAGGGACTAAATGTCAGTTACATCGCATTTAATACAGCAAAAAAACCATTCGATAATTTAAAAGTCAGACAGGCTTTAAGCATGGCGATGAATCAAAAATCTTATTTGGATGTGATTTATAAAAATCAAGCGACTGCTGCAAAAAATCCGATCCCACCGACGATGTGGTCATATCAAAAAAATACAATTGAAAATAAATTTGATGTTGCTGCAGCAAAAAAACTATTAGCCGAGGCTGGATTCAAAGATGGTTTTGAAACTGAATTGTGGACGTTGCCAGTTTCGCGCCCGTATTTGCCGAACGGAAAAAAATTAGGTGAAATGGTTCAGGCGGATCTTTTAAAAATCGGAGTCAAAGTTAAACTTGTGACATTTGATTGGCCAACGTATTTGGAAAAATCAAAAAAAGGCGAACACCAAATGATTCAATTCGGTTGGACGGGTGACAACGGAGATCCTGATAATTTTATGAATGTTTTATTGGGTTGCTCAGCAGTTCAAGCGGGCAGCAATTATGCGCGTTGGTGCCATAAAGAATTCGATACAGCTTTACAAAATGCTAAAGAAGATTCTGTTATTAAAAACAGAACCGCATTTTATCAAAAAGCACAAAATATTTTCTCGATTGAAAAACCGTGGTTTCCGATTGCACATGCTAGGCAAAATAAAGTGATGTCTGCAAATGTTGTCGGCTACAAGATTGATCCGTTTGGCCATGATCAATTTGAAAGTGTTTCTTTAAAATAAGTTTTTGAAATAAATTAATTGTGACTTCAAAATTAATTAAGCTGTTTTTTTCGTTTTTATTTATCAGTCTGGTCAGCTTTTCTGTGATCAGGCTGATACCGGGCGATCCTGTCATGAATATGATTGGCGAACGCAGCGCAAGCCCAGAACGTATTTCAGAAATCAGAAAAAATTTAGGCTTAGATCAATCGATTGTTATTCAATACATCACGTTTTTAAAAAATGCTGTCAGTGGCAATTTTGGTGAATCCATTTCATCAAAGCAATCGGTGATGCAAGAATTTAAAATTCTGTGGCCTGCCACGGTTGAATTGTCAGTTGCAGCACTACTGTGGTCCAGTGTTTTGGGATTAATTTTAGGAATTTTAGCAGCTATCAAGCGAAATTCATTTTTTGACTATTCGGCTGTCAGTCTTTCTACGGTTGGTTTTGCGATGCCATTATTTTGGTGGGGATTAATTATTATTTTCTTTTTTGCAGTCAGGCTGGGGTGGTTTCCGATTTCGGGGCGTATTGATGTGGTTTATGATGTGCCGTATGCAACTGGATTTTATTTTATCGACACATTATTAGTTAAAAATTTTGATGCTTTTTTTTCGGCGATTAAATTTATTATTTTACCAGCTTTTGTTTTGGGTACGATTCCGTTGGCGCTGATCGTGCGAGTCGCCAGATCGGCAGTTATCGATATTGCAAAAGAAGATTTTATTAGAACAGCAAAGGCGAAAGGCTTGTCGCCTGCAAAAATTATTTTAAAACATATTTTAAAAAATGCTTGGCCACAGATTTTAACAGCGATCGGTTTGGCCTTCGGCCATTTATTGACGGGCGCAATTATGACCGAAACATTATTTTCATGGCCAGGAATGGGGCGTTGGATCGTTCATGGCATCATGGCGCGCGATTATCCCGTTGTGCAGGCGGGCTTATTTTATTCAATGACGATGATTATTTTAATTAATTTTTTGACAGATGAAGCAATTAAATTATTAAACCCTAAGCTTAAAGATGAATCTCGATGATCAAACACATTTTCAAAATCATTTTTAAAAATAAAAGTTTATTGCTGGGTTCGATATTATTTTCTTTCTTTGCATTGATTTGTTTCATTTCATTATTTTGGACTCCGTTTGATTCGAAAGAAATTTTTGATGGTGCATCATTATTGGCGCCAAACGCAAAATATTTTTTGGGTACAGATGATTTAGGCCGAGATTTATTTTCAAGATTATTGGTGGGTTCTCAGTTATCGATTGGTATAGGTTTGCTTGTCGGTGGAATCTCAGTCGTATGCGGCGCAAGCCTTGGTTTAATTGCCGGATACTTCGGAAATAAAACAGATCAAATTTTGACGCAGATTATGAATGCACTGCAAGCGATGCCAAGTTTATTGTTGGCTTTATTTGTCGTGGCTATATTGGGCCCCAGTGTGTTCAATACAATTTTATCAGTCACGTTGGTTTCGATTCCGATCATGTACAGATTAGTACGGTCTGCGGCGCTTATTGAAAATAGCAAAGATTATATCACGTCAGCAAAAGCCGTAGGTGCTGGACATTTCAGAATTATGAAATCACATTTGTTGCCGAATTGTTTAACGCCCATTTTGGTTCAAACGGCAGTTTGTTGTAGTGAAGCCATTTTAAATACCGCAGCCTTAGGGTTTTTAGGTTTAGGAATTCCAGCGCCGTATCCGGAATGGGGAACCATGCTGAGTGATTCAAAAAATTTAATGGAGACAGCGCCGCATTTGATGATTTGGCCAGGAGTCTGTTTGTTGTTGTTGATTCTGTCGACGCAATTAATCAGTGATGGTTTGCGTGATCAGCTTGATCCAAAATTGCGCGGGCGATAATTTATTTCGTTCTGGTTTCAATACCAATAAACTGTAAACCATAAAAATATGATTTATTAATTTCAGTAATGTGTTTGATCGCGCACAACATCTGAATCATTTCATTTTTCTCATTTTGATACACAATCGAAATATATTTTTTATTCATTCTATAAACAGCTGTTTGAACAAGCGCTCCCATTCTTGAAAAATTGATCATTTTGGCTTGGTCTACCATTTCATCGGATGTAAATAAGCAAGGTGCATTCAGATTTTCTCTTTCGAATTTACGCATAAATGAATATATGCAATATTTGTGACTGACGCATAAGACGGTGAGTGAATTGGATGTTATTTTTTAGTCGACGATTGTAATGTTAGGCAGTGCTAAAATTAAAAAAGCCCCGACATTTCTGGCAGGGCTTTCGTGAAGACAAAATTTAAAAATTAAATTACATCGTCATTGCTTTTTTTAGATTCGCATCGATCAAATCTAAAAATGGTTCTGTATTCACATATTGATCAGCTGTTAATTTATCTCCGTATATGCAAACGGCTAAGTCTTTTGTCATTTTTCCCGATTCAACAGTTTGCACACAGACTTTTTCTAAAGTTTTTGCGAAACGATCCAATGCGGGATTGTTATCAAGCTTTGCACGATGTTCAAGGCCACGAGTCCATGCAAAAATTGAAGCAATCGGATTTGTTGATGTCGGTTGACCTTTTTGATGAGCACGAAAGTGACGGGTCACAGTTCCATGAGCCGCTTCAGATTCCATCGTTTTGCCGTCCGGAGTAATTAAGACTGAAGTCATTAAGCCCAATGAACCAAAACCTTGCGCAACTGTATCAGATTGCACGTCGCCGTCATAATTTTTACAAGCCCAAACAAAATTACCATTCCATTTTAAAGCACTAGCAACCATGTCATCGATCAAACGATGTTCATATGTAATTCCAGCAGCTTCAAATTTAGTTTTAAATTCAGTTTGAAAAATATTTTCAAAAATGTCTTTGAAACGGCCATCATATTTTTTTAAAATCGTATTTTTTGTTGATAAATACAAAGGCCATTTTTTTGTTAATGCTTGGTTAAAACATGAACGTGCAAAACCTGTGATTGATTCATCCGTGTTGTACATCGCCATGGCGATGCCATCGCCTTTGAAGTTATACACTTCATGAGAAATTTTTTCGCCGTTATCGCCTTCAAAAGTAATTGTTAATTTGCCTTTGCCTTTTGTAACGAAATCAGTTGCGCGGTACTGATCACCAAACGCATGACGACCAATGCAAATCGGAGCTGTCCAATTTGGTACTAAACGCGGAACGTTGGCGCACAGAATCGGTTCGCGAAAAACTGTTCCATCTAAAATGTTACGAATTGTACCGTTCGGTGATTTCCACATTTGTTTCAAATTAAATTCTTTAACGCGAGCTTCGTCTGGAGTGATTGTCGCACACTTAATACCAACGTTATATTTTTTAATCGCTTCGGCAGAATCAATTGTGACTTGATCATTTGTAAGGTCACGATTTTCCATACCCAGATCAAAATATTTAATTTCCATGTCTAAGTACGGAACAATTAATTTATCTTTGATAAATTTCCAAATGATACGAGTCATCTCGTCGCCATCAAGTTCAACGACGGGGTTAGCTACTTTAATTTTTTGCATAAAATTCCTTTGTTAATTTTTTATTATTAATTTCACGCATCAGATTACTGCTGAGCCCATGTTTTTGCACGGCCTAATGCTTGATATCATTGAAAATCAGGACTAGATTATTCGTACATGCAAAAATCCAAAATTCGAACCTTAGCAGGTCTTCCAAAGCTTTCAGATTTAAACATTTCATCAAAAAATAACGCGATTATTTTTTATGATCAAAAGTTGCTTAAAAATTTGTTTGTTAAAACATGGTTACAGAGTTTTTCTTTTAAAATTGCACTAAATGCGGGCGAGTCTTTAAAAACTCTAAATTCCTATTCTGCCATTTTAAAAAAAATGTCAGCGCTGCCTATTCAGAAAAACACAACCTTTGTCAGCATTGGTGGGGGCTCTGTTGGAGACTTTGTTGGCTTTATCGCCTCAACTTACAAGCGAGGTCAAAGACTCATCCATATTCCTTCAACATGGCTGTCTGCTGTTGATTCGGCTCATGGTGGCAAAACAGGGCTTAATTTTTTAGACACAAAAAATCAAATCGGAACGTTTTATCCCGCAGAAATAATTATTTTATCTAAAAAGTTACTATTCTCACAGCCTGTCGATCGTATCTATGATGCCTTCGGCGAAGTTTTTAAAATCGGTTTAATTAATCAGCCAGCTATTTTGCAACAACCCAAAATTTCTGCAGACTATTTGTGGAAAAATTTAAGCGTCGCTATCGGCGGAAAATACAAAATTGTCGATCTGGACCCCTATGAAAAAACGGGGTTACGACAAGTTTTAAATTTAGGTCACACGATGGGGCACGTTTTTGAAATGACTCATAAGGTTTCACACGGGCAAGCTGTTTTATTAGGTTTGATGTTTTCAGCACGATACAGTTTTCAGTTGGGTTATTTAAAAAAAGCAGAATTTATTAAAATTTGTCAGATTCTTTTCTCAGTGCCGCTGAAATTAAAATACAACAAAGTTTTAAAAATACCAGATCAAAAAATTCACAAATTATTATTGCAAGACAAAAAAAAATCAGCCCAAAACCAAGTGAATTTTATTTTCATACATAAAATCGGGAACGTCTTCATACAACCTGTATTGATTTCTGATTTAATGTCCGAAGTTCAAAGACAACGAAGGCAATTATAGTGTTTCAATTTTCGGGTGATCTTGAAATTTCAAAATCATGGATGAACCGCGCGTTAATAATTCAATCGTTTAATCCTGATTTGAAAATTATCGGAACATCTTTGGCAGATGATGTTCAGTTATTACAAAAAGCTTTGTTTGACTTTGCCGAGGGTAAAACAGAATTTTATGCAGGTCTGGGCGGCACCACTTTCAGGTTTTTAGCTTTCAGATTGTCCCGAAGTCCCGGTGAATACTTCATCCGCGCTGATGAAAAATTATTATCCAGGCCTCAAACTGAAATCGTAAATATTTTAAAACAATTGGGTGTTGAAGCCGAATTAATTTCACACGGATTGAAAATTAAATCTAGCGGTTGGAAAAAACCAACTCGTGATCTTAAAATTGATTCCAAGGATTCAAGCCAATTTTTGTCGGCGCTCGCATTATCAAGCTTAGACTTAAATTTTGATTTGCCATTTGAACCTTCTGAAAAAATAACGTCAGCAGGATACTTTGAAATGACTTTGAAGATGTTGAAAATGTGCGGCGTTGAATTCGGCAAAGCTCGACAAAAAAATAAAATATTGTCTTTAGATGGCGAAGTTGATGTCAGTTCTGCATTTTCATTGATTGCTGCGGCAGTGCTAAATGGTCGTGTCGATATAAAAAATTGGACTGAAAAATCAACACAACCAGACATTCAATTTCTGGATTTTTTTTACAGAATGAATATTCGATTTGAATCTAAAAATAATTCTTTTGAAATTAAAAAACAAAATAATTTTAAAAGTTTATCTGCGGATCTTTCAAATTGTCCGGACTTATTCCCTGTGTTGTCAGTCCTATGCGCATTTGCGGACGGTGAATCGAATTTATTTAATGCGCCTCAGTTAAAAAATAAGGAATCTAACCGTATTGAAAAAACATATGAATTATTAAATCGCTGTGGTTTTTCAGCAGAAAAAAAATCCGACGGATTAATAATTCAAGGCAATCCTGAGCATACTTATAAACCTAAAGATTTTATTTTATTTGACCCAGATCATGATCATCGTATGGCTATGGCCTCAGGGTTGTTAATGATTAAAGATTTTCCAATTCATTTGCCAGATATGGATGTGGTTCATAAAAGTTATCCGCAATTTTTTCAAAATATCGGTGTTCAGAAATGAAACGTGTATTCATTGGTCACCGCGGAGTCGGTAAAACAGAATTATTGAAACGACATCAATCTTATTTTCACGATCTGCCCCATTTTGATCTAGATCAAGAAATCGAAAAATCACAAAATAAAAAAATCTCAGAAATTTTTAAAAACCAAAGTGAACAAAAATTCAGAGACATTGAATTAAATGTTTTTACAAATCTAATTCAAAATGAAAATTTTGTTATATCTTTGGGAGCAGGCTTTAACCCTGAAAATATTCCATCGGATATCGAAGTGGTTTACGTCAGTCGCAGGACTGATTCTGACGGGCGCATATTTCTAAATCGTCCGCGATTAAATTCTGATTTAACAGCGCTTAAAGAATACCATGAACGTTTTCACAAACGAGACCCACTGTTTAGGTTCAGATCGGGTTTCATTTATCATTTGCCCGAAGGTTTGAAGAACAGCAATTTGATTGAAGAAAACATATTTAAATCTGTATACAAAATAAAAAACGTGTTTATGACTGCAGCCAATGAAAAATTTAACAATTTTGAAAACATTGAACTTCGAACAGATATTTTTTCAGATGCGCAAATTAAAAAAATAATTGCTCAGAATAAAAATACATTTTTAATTTCTTACCGAAAAAAAACAGATCAACACTTATTTAAAATAGGCATGATTGATTGGGCCCTAGAGCTGGGCACAGTACCAAGCGAACTGAGCCACAATTCTGAATTAATTATTTCAAATCATGATGACGACGTTAAAACGGCCATTGAAAAATTTAAATTATATCCGCAATTTCATCAAAAACTATGTCCGATCATTCACAATTGGTCTGAATTAAAAATCGGTCATGACTGGCAATCGGAAGCTCCTGATCAAAGAAGTTTTCTGCCAAGAACGGCGACGTCAAATTATAAATCAAAGTGGCACTGGTATCGACAACAGCAATTTTCAAAGCAAAAAATAAACTTCATACAGGGCCACCAAGATTTTGATGATCAACCCAGTTTGTTTGAATATTTAAGTCATAAAAATAAAAACCAATTCGTCG
>CANBND010000109.1 GCA_947370945.1 Pseudobdellovibrionaceae bacterium
CGTTTCCAAATTTTATTCAAATTTTTCAAAGTTTCATCCATATATTTAGGCTGCAAATCAAGCCCTTCATGCATGTGGTGCAGCATCAGTTCACCACGATTTTCAAAATTCGCATCTTCAATTTTAATAATTGGCTGACCAAAATTAGTCATTTGAAATAATAATTGCGACTTAATCGCTTTGAAATTTTTAGTATCGACTTCAAATTTTCCAGTCTCATTGTTCATGCGATATACAAATAATTTATTTCGTACACAAAAGTCTTCGGTTAAAAATTCATCTATAAAAGTAACGTCATTGTAAATTTTCCGAACTTCAAAAATTTTATCGCGACCTTGATTTAATTTTTTATCCCAGTTTTTTTTCTCGCGAACGTCGTCACAATTTTCCCATTCACGGCCGAAGTGACCTTTGTTCCAGCGATTTTCAATATCGCGCATTAATTCAATGCCAACTTTGTACGGATTATATCCACCCATTTGCATAAATGTGGTGCCGGCATGGTGATCGGCAAAATCGATAATTTCAGAATCATTTAAGATATGTTTTGTCATCATGTGCGAATGCCAGTACGAAGCCCAGCCTTCGTTCATTGTTTTGGTCATTCCTTGCGGAGCAAAATAATAAGCTTCGTCTTTAATAATTGACAAAACATCCTGTTGCCATTCTTCAAGCGGAGCAAAATGCATCAAGAAGCTTAAAATATCCCTGACAGGTTCTTGAGGAAATTGAATTTTTGTTCGCATTTTTTCGATTTGTGCTTTTTTTAATTTTTCAACTTGATCTGGCGGGTTGATATAATTTTTCATGTAGGATTTTTCGACGCCAAATAAATATTCTGATTCTTTAAGCTCTGGTTTTCTGTTTTTGTAGTCTCCAGAAAAATCTGGGCCACCATTTAGAATTGAATAACGATCAATTAAATTTTCAAGCGATAAACATGTATCAATAAATTTTTCGACAACTTCATAACCAAATTGATCACTATATCTGCGGATGCGAGTGGCGTGATTGGCCATTTGATCCATCATTTTTCTGTTTGTCTTTGAAAACCAAATATTATTTTTAAAAAAATCACAGTGGCCATAGACATGCGCCATGACTAATTTCTGATCCATCATCGAATTACCTTCCATCAAATAGGCATAACATGGATCGGTATTAATCACCATTTCATAAATTTTTGATAAACCATATTCATAAGATTTTGAAAGCTGTTCGTATTCCATTCCGAATTTCCAATGTGGATATCTAACTGGAAAACCCCCATAGGCAGCAATTTGACTGATTTGATCGTAATTGATCAATTCAAAAACAGTTTCAAAACAATCTAAATTGCAATTTTTAGCAATTTGCAAAATTTTTTTTCTCTCTAACTCTAATTCAGCGGTTAAGTTTGCCATAGCTATTTGCCTTTGCCTAAAAAATCTTTGATTGAATCTAAAATTTTGTCTCTGGATTCTATCTGACTTAAAGTAATTCGGTCGTCGTTTGGAAAATCTTTTTGCAGATCTTTTAAAAATTGACCACTGCCATATTTGCTTTCAACTTGGCCATACGAAAACACATTCACGCGTGGTAAAAAATATTCTTTAATTAATTCTACACAAGCTCTGGTATCTTCTCCGCTCCAATTATCGCCGTCACTAAAATGAAATGGATAAATGTTCCAATCTGCGACTGGATAATCAGTTTCAATAATCTGCTGACATAATTTGTACGCGGAACTAATTAATGTTCCACCTGATTCGCTGGTTTTAAAAAAAGTATTTTCGTCGACTTCTTTGGCTGCGGCATCATGAATAATAAATCGGGTTTCAAGACCCTTGTAATGTTTTTTTAACCACGTGTTAATCCAAAACGATTCAAGTCTGACAATTTCTTTTTGCTCATCGCCCATTGAACCCGATACGTCCATCATATAAATCACAACTGCATTTGTATGTGGTTTCTGTGTTTTTTTAACAGTTCGATATTGGTAATCATGACGTATCGGTATAATCACGGGGTCTTCGGGATTATAATTTCCAGATGAAATATATCTGGATAATGCTTTTTTATATGTTTGTTTAAACTTTCGCAGACCTTCGGGGCCGACGGGAGCAATTCCAGAATATTTATTTTTTTCTGAAACAATATTTTGCGCGCCCTTGGGTTGAATATTTGGAAGCTCTAATTTTTCACCTAAAATACTTGCCAGCTCATCCAATGTCATTTCGACTTCAAGCATGTGTTCGCCGGCATCGCTGCCAGCTTGACCTTTGCCACTAACACTTTTACCGTCACCCTGACCATCAGCGGATTGGTCTTCTTCGCCGTCACCCTGGCCAATGCCTTGTTCTTTTTCTTTTGAGCCAAAGCGAAATGTCGGAATGTCAATACGTGGCAGCGGAATTTTTACTAAATCATTTTCTTGCTTGCCAATCAGTTCGCCATTCGTCACAAACCGTTTAAAATCATCACGGACTTTGCCCTTGATGATACTTTTAAAACGGTTTTGATCTTCACGAATTGGCATAGAATCCTATCTGTTTTTAACATCACCACGAGCAAAAATACTGGCTACATAATGTAAAACATCTGTCGCAGAAATTTCATCATAACCAAAATCTTTGATTAATCGTGATTTAACAATATCGATTTTTTCTTGTGTTTCTTTATCCGACACAGAGCTTACAAGCGATGTTAATTTAATACTGTCTTTTTGATCTTCAAATAATTTTAATTCTAAAGCCTTATGCAAACGCTCGTTCATCTTGTAATTAAATTTTTTACCATCCAATGAAAGGGCGCCGATATAATTCATGACTTCACGTCTGAAATCGTCTTTGCGCGATTCTGGAATTTCAATTTTTTCTTCTATGGCACGCATCAGACGCTCATCGGGCTCGTCATCACCACCCGTGAATTGATTGCGAACTTTTTCACGCTGAGTATACGCCTTTAAATTATCAATGTAATTCCCGCACAGCCTTTGCAGCGCTCCTTCGTCGGCGCTGATCGCGCGTTGCACTTCGGATTTAATTGTTTCTTCGTACTCTTGTTTTACGACGCTTAATAACTCTTTATATTCTTGCTTTAATTCCTCATTGCCGATCAGCGAGTGATGTTTTAAACCACTTTCAAGCTCATTCATCACCATAAATGGATTCACAGAGCCTTTGTTCATTTGCTGAGCCAACACCAAAGCATTCGATAGTTTATCTTGAATATACCGCGGCGAAATTCCATCAAGACCTTCGCGCGTTGTTTCTTTACGAAGTTCTTTGACATTGTCTTCGGTAAAATTCGCCAAAGTTTTTCCGTTATATAATTTCAATTTTTGCAATCTGGTTAAATTCGCTTTTTTAGGTTTTTCTAATCTTGTTAAGATCGCCCACATTGCCGCCGTTTCAATCGTGTGCGGTGCAATTGAAATTCCGCGCAATTTTTGTGAGTTATAATCTTTTTTATAAATATTAACTTCTTGTTTTAATCGCGTAATGTACGGAATATCGATTTTGACCGTACGATCACGAAGTGCTTCCATAAATTCATTGTCTTGAAGCCTTCGATATTCAGGTTCATTTGTGTGGCCAATAATAACTTCATCGATGTATGTTTGCGCAAATTTTTTCGGTTTAATTCGATGTTCTTGCGAAGCTCCTAATAAATCATACAAAAAAGCGACATCTAATTTTAAAACTTCGACGAATTCAATCATCCCGCGATTTGCAACGTTAAATTCACCATCAAAATTAAATGCACGCGGATCTGAATCAGAACCATATTCAGCAATTTTTCGATAATTGATATCACCGGTTAATTCTGTTGAGTCTTGATTTTTTTCATCTTTAGGTTGGAATGTTCCAATACCAACGCGGTCAGCTTCCGAGATATACATTTTTTTCACGCGCACGTGCGATAAAACTTTCATCACATCGCCGTTGTATTTTTCCATTAAATTTTTAAAAATAAATCGCGACGGCGGACACAATTCACCATTAATTTTTATTCTGTAATCACCGTCTTGGCCACGATTTAAATCTTCAGTGATGGCTTGGCGCATTTCATCTGGAATTAATAAAAGTGGTTCTTCATTCATCGGGCTTTGATATACGCGAACGTCTTTTCCGAACAAACCATCTAATTTGCCAGCCTCATCGATCCATTCAAAAGTAAACAGCGCACCTTGTTCAGTTTTTGAATACGCTTCAAGACCCTTTTTTAACATTCGACAAATTGTTGATTTTGCAGAACCAACGGGACCGTGTAATAAAATAACTCGTTTTTCTGTGCCATACCCCAACGACGCGGCCTTTAAAACGTTTACTAATTTCATCAACTGAACATCCAGACCAAACACTGCATCTTTGCCGTTATTTGGTAAATCATCAAAAAATTTATATCTGATCACTTGTTTTTTAAAATCGATATATTCTTCGGTGCCTGCTTCGATAATCATATCAAACATACGTTGATAGGCATTTCTGGTGATCTTCGGATATTTTTTTATCAGATCCAAATATTCAAAAAAAGTTCCGCTCCAGTGAGCCACAGGTGATGCCTGCGCGCTTTGTGTTTTTTCAAGAATTAGCCTGAAGCTGTTTGACATTGAATTTGCACCAGAAGATGAAGACATGGTTTTCTCCTTGAAAAAGGGACGTATCTTACACCTTAGATTATGCACCCAATCGATCCGGTTAAAAATTAAATTTATTTTATAGTGATCAGTTTGTATTCTTTGGGTTTAACCAAGACGAAGGTCTCGTTTTGAGATGTTTTCGATGACAGCTGAATTGATTTAAAAATCCACACCATCTTGATATTGTTGTTTTCAAGAGTCACTTTTTTTTGACCATCGATGGATTGACCGTCAGAACCAATTTCACCGCGCTGTTCAATTTCAACTGTGACTAAATTATTTTTGCAAACTTCGATCAGTGTCGCCGCTGCAGAACATTGAAATCCTCGCAATTTTAAACTTTGATTATGAATCAGTGACCACAAAATCACAGGGTCAATTTCTTGTTTAAATAAAGGCTTTAAAGTGCGCCCCGCCAGTGGCCCTTGAATAAAATATTTTTGCGGATGCACAGCGTACTGTAACGATGATCTTGTCATCAAAAGGCTTCCGACCTCGTAACCCATTATGGCTGTGACTTCCATACGGATCATTTCATTTTTCTTTAAAAAAATATCAATCGTCACATTATTTGTTGTCTGATTTGTTTTATCGGTGATTTGCGCCTTTGTATCCAAATTCCAAAGCGCAGATTTCACGTCAACAGTGCCTGTGGGCGCCGTTTGACAAGAAAATATTAAAAAACTCAGGCAAATTAAAAAAAGATTCTTTATCATACTTGTATTATAGTGGTAATATACGAAGTAAGCGCAACAATTAATTGATTTAGGAATTATTCAATGCCACAGATTTGTTATTTTTATGGAATTACAATTTATATTCAATTCATGGATCACAATCCTCCACATATTCATGTTGTCTATCAAGGAATGAAAGCCCAGTATAAAATTGAAAACGGCGAAATTATGGCGGGTAAAATGTCAAACAGAGCCCATAAATTAATTCAAGAATGGATTGAAATACGTAAAGTTCAACTTAATCAAGTTTGGAATTTAGCAAGCACTGGCCAGCAACTTTTCCCGATTGAGCCATTGGATTAATATGATTATAGCCAAAGAAATTTTAGAAGTTTTAGAGGTCAAAGCAGTTTCAAGAAATGAGCTTGCTGTTACATTTAATAATGATATTGAAAAAATAATAAGTCTTAATTCGCTAATACAAAATCCACCGCCCATGTTTATGAAACTGCAAGACGAACAACAGTTTAAAAAAGTTACTGTCAATATGGTTGGCGGAATTTCTTGGGATTGCGGCGCAGATTTAAGCGCAGATTATCTATTTTCAAAATGATTCAAACTCTGAAATTAAAACATCTCATTTTATATATCGCGAGCTTTGTTTTGCTGATTTTGTCAGAAATTCCGGGCGGAGCTTTGTTAGCCCTATTTGCTTGGATGCAGCTTGCACTGCTTTTATGGCAAAAAGAATTCACCTTAAAAAATCAACTTAAGTTTGGTATTTTATTTTTAACACTTATCCCAACTTATTTTTTATGGGGCGCAGTGAATTCATTTGTTGCGATTTACGCCAAAGAAAGTCATTTCATATTTATCATAATGTATGGACTGTTGAGTTTTATTGTTTGCTTCTGGTTAACATTATTTTCCGTATTTAGTTATGCTTATTCAAAATCAGACGAAACACTTCTTGAGCTGTATTCGGCCTGCATCGCCGAAATTAAAACGCAAAAAGTTGTATTTTTATATACAACTTTAATTGTTTTTTTAATTTCGATTTCACCGCTGCCACTGACTGAAGATTACCGAATTGTTTTAGGTATTATAGCAGCCCATTTATTTTTGAAATTTTCAGAGCTTAAAAAACTTATTTAAGCTCTATTCATTCGCCGGTTTGCGATTGTTTTCAGAATTTTTCATTTCAACCATTTTATTTTCAATAAGCTTCTTTTTTGCTGAATCATTTTCAAGATCCAACGCTTTTTGAAAAGTCTGCATCGCCTTATTGTTTTGCTTTAATTTTAAATACGCATCACCCAAATGGTCAGCAATAATTCCAACATCAGGTAGTTCTTTGTGGGCTTTTTCTAAGATTTGAACGGCTTTATCAAAATCACCTTTTTGATAATAAACCCAGCCCAACGTATCTTTAATAAAAGCATCTGATTTATCCAGCTGGACAGCTTTTAAAGCCAATTCTTCGGCGCGAGGTAAGTCTTTTTTCATTTCAGCCAATGAGTAGGCCACATAATTTAAAGCTTGAACATGATCAGAATCAATTTCAATCACTTTGTTCATATGTGTCAGCATATTTTCTTTATCATTTTTTCGATCAAATAATGTACCTAAGAAGTAGTTAACTTGTGAGTTCTTAGGAAATTTAACATCTGCTGATTTTAAATATGAAATAGCTTCGTCATATTTTTTTTGCTCTTCTAAAATTTGTGAAATCACAAAATAACTTTGTACGTTCTCAGTTTTTTTTGACAGCGATTCTTTCATTACTGCAAGCGCTTGATCTGTTTTACCCGTATTTTTCAATAACATTGCAGTTTGAATGCGCGAATCTTCATAATGATTACTGGCTGGTTGTATTTCTAAAAAAGCTTCAACGGCTTTGTCAATTTTTTTAGTTTCTTGATAAACGGCGCCTAAATAAAATTTAACCTTGTCAGATTCTGGAACGATTTGGTGTAATTCAATTAATTTATTCAAAGCCAAATCATACATTTTTTTATCAATGAGAATTAATGACATTTTCAATTTTATTTGTATTTGATCGTCTGTCGTTGATTCTAAAATTTCAAGCTGACTGTACGCTTTATCATAATCACCTTTTTCAATGTAATACTGTGATAAAATCTCAGCGATTCGTGGAGACGGACCATGTTGTTTTTGATATTTAGCGTAAAATTGAAACGAGGCTTCTTTGCCATCCGTTTTTTCTATCAAGCGTCCCAACACTTGCAAAGCATCAAAAAAATCTGGTTTTATATTTAAACAATCCATTAAATCTTTTTTAGCTTTCGGCAAAGCTGCCGCTAAACCAGATTCAATATGAACACGTGCGCGATAATAATACGCCAAATGACGTTGTTCAAAATTTTTCAGCGTTACTAATTGCGAAAAATGTTTAACTGCGTTTGGATAATCTTTTTTCTCTGAATACAATGCTGCTAAATAAAGATGAGCTTCAGGATCATTTTTGGATTTGTGAATTAAGTTTTTATATAAAGTTTCTGCGCGATCGAAATTTTTTTGCGCTGACAGCAAGCCCGCTACGAATAAAATGGTTTCACGCTTGTCTGGATTTTTCGCCAAAGATTTTTCAGCCCAATAAATAGCGTCACGAACTTGACCTTTGCGATAATATTCAACGGCCAAGCGATATGGTAAAACTTCTGATTCAGGATCCAATTGAACAGCTGATTTAAAATTTTCAATTGCACTTTCCGCGCGACCTTCTAAAGAATCCATTTCGCCTTTTAAAAAATAAGTATCCAGTTTAGTTTTCTGCTCTGCTTCCGAAGTTGAATCTGAGTGTGTCAACTCTACAGGCGTTCCGATCGATGATGGAGCTCTGTTGTGATCGTTCAGTGAAGAATCGAAATATGGAAATGGTGCCGTTGCACATCCAAATTGAAGTAGCAAAAAGACAACAGCGATAACTAAATTTGAGCTTTTCATAGGGCTCCCTTTAGTTATTTATCGGCAGAATGGTTATTCTTTCTGTAGTCTAGAGTGCATATTTTTATGGCTTATATTTAAAAACTGGACCACAATTGTGCTTATAATTTGATGCAATTTAATTATAATAATAAACATTTATCTGTACGACACATGCGATTATTATAATATTTAATCTATTGAAATTATTATATTTTATCAAAACTTATTATAAAATATAGAAAAAACTAAGTCTAATAACATGTAGGTTTGAACTGGCTAATACAACTTATGTCGAGTTGCTTGACAAGGAGTGGCGGCGGGGCTAATTTGCGCTGGAATAAGCCAAAGCATAAGTAGGCGAAAAGCCTTAAGTTTTAGCTCAAAACATGGAGGAAAAATGAATCCAATGAATCCAACAATCGGCTTA
>CANBND010000110.1 GCA_947370945.1 Pseudobdellovibrionaceae bacterium
TGTCTTTCGTTTGCGGCGTTGATAAAACAACCATAAAATACCCGCTGTTAAAATCAATGAACCGGTATATTTAATAGGTCTGCCTGGATCTTTATTTACAGACAGAATGGAAGCTGTGGGTTCTCCTGTTTGTTCGTCTTGCTGAAAACTGGCTTGATAAAATGTGTAGCCTTTATATTTCATCGGTTCATTCATCGAAATCAAAGTGTCTTGCTTTTCACTGCTCAATTCACCCGTACCCGCCGTCACCTGACTTGAATAGCTCATGGCCTTTTGCGTCCCTTGATAGCGATCAATTTTAAATTCGTTTAATTTGATTGGAAAATCCAACTGCAGTCTGCGATTTTGATAACTGACTAAATACGCTGTTTGATCGTCAAAAACTTTTAAAATATCGTTCAACAACAGCCATTCTTTACGGCTTTTGTATTCGACAAAAACAACAGCTGTCGTCAATGGCGTCGGATGGTCACTCGGTTTAACATCCCATTCTTCGCGCGCTGATTCTAAATAATCCAATAGTCTTAATTCCAGACCCATCCAATGCGTTGGTACGACTTGACCAATTTTTACGGATCCAGATTGATAGGGCTTCTTTTCATTTTTATCAAAATAAGCATAGCTTGCATTCTCTGAATCTAATTTATTCAAATAAATTTCATTCATTTCGGGTTTTTTTCGTCCCAAGGATTTATAATCGTGACCTAAATAAACCTTTAACGGACCCAAATTAATTTCAGTGGCTTTAGTTGATGTTGACTGGGTCAGTATTTCAATTTGCTTAACATTAGCGTTCATTAATTGAATCTTCACAGATGCGCCAGATTTCAAATCAGCATCCTTGATTATTTTTTTTGTCGTTCTTGCATAAGGAACGTAATCAGTAATTTTTAAAACATCTTTTGATAACTGAATTTCAAAAGGTTTTTTTTTCGTAGGCGGGTTTTTATAAAAATTAACTTCCGAATCATACAGCTTGGAATACCTGTCACCATCAAATGTCGCATATACAACAAAATCGGTTTCAGATACCGTCACTAAATTAGATTGCCCTTTTAAACCAATAGGCATCGACCCATCGATACCAAAATTTTGAGTCACCCAACCGCCAAAGATCATCATTATAATACCGATATGAACAAGTAAAAATGGATAGTGATTTTTTTTCCATGGCAATCGATCAATCATCACCATTGCCAAATTATAAACAAGCAAACCCATAACCAAATACATCATCCAACTGCGGTAAACAATCTGCCCCGCTGTCCAAGCATCCATCTTTGATTCAACAATAGTACCCCACATGATTAATGCCGTCAGACAAACCATGATCGGTATACCTAAATAGAATGACGTTGAAAAACGCCAAAATTTTTGGAATTGCTTGTTTTTAAATTGCATCAAATAATTTCAAAAAATTAGACTTTGTTTTTGTCAGAATTTTTTTCAGTTTGCGCAGCAGATAAATCTTCTTGTTGCTGCGACGTTAATTTTTTATTTGTGACGTCTTTTGAATCAACATCGATTTCATTTAGACCTTGTTTAAAGCCCTTGATCGCCTTACCCAAAGATTGGCCAAAAATTGGTAATTTATCAGATCCAAAAAGAATCAAGATAATTAAACCAACAATAATCAAATGCACCAGACTAAATTCACCCATATTTTACCTCGCTTAAATAGTTTGTTTGAGTCATTTTTAATCAAGTTTGAGCAAAAAACAACATCCAATTACCTGATGTTGCAAATTTGAAAAAATATTTTGATTTATTTGTCTTTCTGCAATCAAATAACCACTGAATGAAGAATCGTTTTTTAATAACAAAAGTCATCTGGAATACTCTGCCATCTTTTGTGCAAATTGGCATATCAAAAATCTATGCCCAAATTTACAATACGCATTTGTCACGCTACTTTATCAAACCATTTTGTTTTATGAACGGTTTAAATC
Organism: Pseudobdellovibrionaceae bacterium; assembly: GCA_947370945.1. Lineage (GTDB taxonomy): Bacteria > Bdellovibrionota > Bdellovibrionia > Bdellovibrionales > Bdellovibrionaceae > Pseudobdellovibrio. Next base: position 1,950 of record CANBND010000110.1, read on the forward strand.
AAAATTATTTGTCACTGTTTCAATCTGAGCGCTCACAAAATTCTAATTACAAAACATTTCAAGATTTTTTTTGCAGACAGTTGACTGTTCCTATTGAAGTCAAACATGAATTAATTTGGCCTTGCGAAGGCTTTATCTGTGAACAAAACCACGTTAAAAATTTGCCCGCAATTGATATCAAGGGTGAAAAACGAACACTCAAGAAAATTTTCTCGGCTCAGATGGATTTGGTGCCAGATAATTATTTTTATACAAATATTTTTTTACATAATCAAAATTACCACCGCGTACATTCGCCGATCACAGGCCTTATTACACGTATAGAAAAAATCGCAGGTGACTTGTCGATTTTAAGGCCTTGGTTTTATTCGGCAGAGGAAATTTCAAAACCTGCTCTCAGAAACGAACGTGTCAATATCGATATTACAGATCCAAATGGTCGCGTTTGGTTTTTATCCATTGTCGGCGGCATGGCCGTTGGCACTATTGATTTATTAAAAAACACATGCTTAAATCAAAAAATTATTTGCGGCGAAGAATTGGCACTTTTTCGCCTAGGCTCAACGGTTTGCATGGCAACACCCATCGAATTAAATAAAGAGCCTTACTTGAAAAAAGTTTTCGTCGGTGACCCCGTTACAGTATTGACGCCAAATCAATTTGAATCTTAATTAAAGCTTTCTCTATTTTATTCTGTATTTCGACATGGTTAGAATTTATTTTTTTTGTTTCTTCATTCATATACAAAGCGCGATTCAGTTCAACTTGAATTGCATGCTGACCCAAGTCAGGCCTTCCATAATGTTCTGTCAGGCGTCCACCAACATAGGGCCAATTATAACCCACTTTGAATCCTGCTGTGACATATGCACTGATCACGATATCACGAAAACGTGGATCACAGCTTTTGCCCAAGGAATCACTGACGACAACATCAGCTCGCAACTGTCCGGGATCTTTGTGCATTTTTGTTCCTAGTGAAGGCATTGAATGCGCATCTAAATGAAATATATTTTTTTGATTTTTCGATTTAAAATATTCAAACTGCGCACAAACAACTTTGTGAAACGGAGCGTATATTAAATCTGTTAATTCGTGATGCAAATTTTCACTGATTGGCTTTTTCATCAGGATATCATTTTTTGTTGTTACAACCCAATGATATCCTCGATCAAACATTCCTTTTGGATTTTTATGTCCGATCACCGAAGATTCATCAATGTCTGTGGGTATTCGATTTAAATCGACAGCATATCGATGCCATTTTGTTTTTTCTGATCTGATTTTTAATTTATCTATAGCGGGTTGATATAAAACATCGATATAACGATCCACATCGCACATTAAAATTTCTTCGGGTAAATTCTGCAGCCAATCACACTGTTTGGGAATTTCTTCTCCAGAGTGCGGCATAGTAATAAAAAACGGAAGTTGTTGACTCATTTTATCCTCGAAGAGTTTAATTAGACTTATGAAAATATACACGAAAAATGGCGATAATGGAACGACACGACTTGTTGATGGCAGCTGCGTCGAAAAATTCAACCCTCGCGTCGAAGCCTACGGCACGGTCGACGAGCTCAATTCATACCTCGGACAACTTAAAAATGAACTCGCAGCCTTAAAACTTGTTTCAAGTCAAAACGTCGTTCACAAAATTCAACACAAACTGTTTGTGATCGGCAGCCTGCTGGCCACAGAAAAAAAAGAAACATTTGAAATGTTACCACAAGTTTCCGAAACGGATGCTCAGTTTTTAGAAAAAGAAATCGATTTATTAACGACAGAACTGCAGCCTTTGAAAAATTTTATTTTACCAGCGGGACACCCCGCCAGTGTCACAGCACATATCGCCAGAACGTTATGCCGACGGTCAGAACGCAGGTCCGCTGAGATTTCAGCGAAGGATTCACGGTTGTCACCCGCACTGATTTATTTAAATCGCCTTAGCGATTATTTATTTACGCTAGCTCGGTTTATTAATTTAAAAACTCATACTCAAGAAATACTGTGGGACAAATCTGAATGAGAACCGATAGTCTTTCGATTCGCGAAGCCAGCCCACTGGATTCCCCCGAATTGAATCGTTTTTTTTCGTCAATTCCAGTTCAAGGTTTTTTAGATGTTAAAATTCACAGACAAGTCGATTTTTTTTCTTTATTTCACAGGTTGGGTCAAAAATTTAAAACATATCTGCTTGAAAGCAAAAGTTCTGAAATTTTGGGAACAGCCAGTTTTTTACTACAACATCGTATTTGTGATCAAGAAAATCTAAAAATTGCTTTCGGTTGCGACTTACGAATCTCGCCACAAAGAAAAGCCATTTTATCATGGGGTAAATATTTTTTACCACAAATTAAAAAATTATCTGATACGGAAAACACAGACCACATAATTACATCGATTAACTTAACAGAATCACAAGTGATTAATGCATTTATCCGGCCCAAAATCACACGAACAGATCGACCGATCTACGAATTGATTCAAAAATACAATATGGTCACTGTACATGGTTTTTACCCACTGCAATTCACGGTGAATGAAAATATTTTTGTTTCAAAGTTACAAATTAACGACAAAGAACGTTTAATCAATTATTTAAATATCAAACTAAAGAATTTAGAATTGGTGAGTGCAGACTATGCAGCTGATTTGAACGAGGCTGTTCAAAAATCGCTGCTGTATTCGTGGAATCAGTTTCTGGTTGCTACAAATTCTGTTGGCGACATCGTCGGCTGCACGCACCCCGTATCTTCCAGTTTGTTACAAGATTATTTTCCGCAAAGCTATAATCAACAGGCCCATAATTTTCGACAATTTTTAAAAGTATTTTCACTTTTCGGATTTAGCCGCAAATTAACAAAGCCCTTCTCAAGAACAAATAAAGAACAGACCCTCAATTTTAAAATGCTGCATTTTTTATTCTTTGAACATCCTGATGTTTTAAATAGTCTGATTCAGAAAACATACAAAAATTCACAAAATAATGAATTCCTCATTTATGCTTACCAATCTGAAAATTTTGTGTATCGCCCACCCAAAGGGACAATTCACACAGAAATCCCACACGCCCTTTACGAAATCAAACATCCCGAAAATATTCGGACAAATTTAAAATCAAAAATTCATAAATTTATTTTTATAGATGGCTTTTGGTTTTAAAAATATTTCAAAAATAAAAAGCCAACTTTTCAGTTGGCTTTTTTTAAAATTTGATTAGTACGAAAATATTTTTTTACAAAAATTATTTCATTGTCACAGGGTCGATACCCCATGATTTTAAACCATTCATAACTTCATTCACAGCAGCTTGTTGACGCGCTTTTTGTGTGCCGACGTGTCCGCCATCATTTGAAAATTGGCCGACTTTTAAATACGTTTTGATACCATCATAAATATTAGTCCAGTTCTTTTTAGCTGAATCCATATCCGGATGAACTGATAAGGCTTGGTTATAATCTGCCAACAATACAAAGCCTGTAATATCAACTTTGATTTCAGCGATGAATGGTAAACGCAAAACTCTTTCCAGTTTTTTATTGTAACTGATGGCCGCTTCAACCGAACCCACATCGACTAATTTATTTTGCTTATATTTTTCGTTCATCAACACATTATTAATAAAATAGGCACGCAATGCTAAAATATTTAAAACTGTTGTACTGTATTCGTCAGAGTCTTGTAAACGTTCAACTAAACGATCAACTTTGTCTTCAGGTAAAAATGCAGCCATTGCTGCGATCGCATTAAATACGCCAACCTTGTTCATTTCAAACTGAACACACGCTGGATCATTCATATCATAAGGTTTACCCATGTTGTTATCATCGTAGCGGATTGATTCAATATCAGAAATTTTTGTATAAATATACGGAATCAATTCATCATCAACCAACATATTTTCGGCTGCTTTTTTAGCCCAAGCCAACAAATCAACAGGAACCGGAGACAATTTTTTATAATTTTTAGGATCATTTAATTCTTGAACCGCTGTTTTTACTGTTTCAATACGCTTTAATTCAGCTGTGCTTTGAGCCAAGTTTTCCATTTTCTGAGGAATCACCTTTGTTGCGGCATCATGAAGATCATCAACTTTGCCACAAGAAAATAAACCCAATGCACATATTGCTAAAATTATATTTTTCATTTTGTCTCCGACTGTAGTGTTGAAATTTAGAATTAGTAAACAGGCTTAACTAAAGCTTCTTTTAAAGTTTTCAAACCTGCATCAGCTGGAGTACCTAACCAGATTGACATAATTTTTGTCATAACATCAGCTTGTCCTACAAATGATTGCGTCGTACCTTTTGCGTCTTCGTAATAAACACTGACTTTTCCATCAGTCCCTTTGATCATCATCATCGTTAAATCTTTACCTTGAATACCATCAGCACCTTTTTCAACGATAGCTAACATCGCAGCCAAATCTGAATCAATCGCATAACCATTTGCAGTTAAAGCTTCTTTGAATGAAACCGATAAACTTGACGCAGAAACTGTACGTAACATAGAAATTTTTAATGCCACTGATTTTGAATTATCAACTAATGATTTCAAAGCATTCGCATCACGAGAAAATGCAGCTTTGTTGTCAGAAAATAATTGCGCAATATAAACTTTAGCTGACACGAATAAAACAGTTTTTGCGCGAAGACCCGCACCTAATAAATCCATTTTCAAAGTTGTCGGCTGACCTTTTTGATCATTGATCGCGGCTGATTTATTTAAATTTACATTTTCTAACTGCAAAGTGCCTTGCTCATACGTCAATAAAGTCGCCTGAGCGAATGTTGATAATAAAAGAGCCGTAGCGATAATCATTTTTTTCATAAGTTCTCCTTCATCTTTTTAAAGATGTGTTTTTATTGTTTAGATGAATTGCTCTAAAGTTGTGCTAGAAAACACAAAAGAGTTGTTTTTGTCTAGGGCTTTAATTTTTGCCCGATAGAACTTTCAAAACTGTCAAAAAATGTTACAGGGTCAAGCAGCGATTTAAGTCGGTTTAAAAATCGATAATGACAGCTTAAGCCCTTGATTTGAAAACGGAATCGACTGACTGACCTTCAATCGCTGAAATTGAAATTTCCAATCCGTTGGGTGCAAAACAATCATCCCACGCAGCATTTCTAAAGACTCAAATCGCTTCAAAATAGCTGGAATTTCTTCGCTACTGAGCCGTTCACCATACGGTGGATTCGTCACAATCCACAATGGATCTGCAGCCGACAGATCCAAAGTCTGCAATTCACACTTTGAACTATCAATATGTTTGAACGTTAAATTTGGTGTAAAATACAAATCAGAAAAAATTTTTTGATTTAAAACAGCTTTATTCAAAGTTTCTAAATCTTTTTCTAAGCCTAACAGTTTATGCTGAGTCGGCTTTAACCATTTATAATTTTTTATCCATGTGGGCGATTTAAAAAGTGCTGGAGTAATTTGTAAATTAAAAAACGGAAACGGTCTGTTCAATTGCGGAATTCCATTTAAAACAGATTCAAATAAAAGTGTTCCCGAACCACAGAAGGGATCTAAAATAGTTTTCTGATTTGCTGTCGTAAGCCCCGCGATTTGCAATGTCAGATAGGCCAAGTTTTCACGAATAGGCGCAGCACCCTGATGTTTTCGGTAGCCTCTGAAATGCAAATGTTCACCCGTTGTATCAATGCTGACGGTCACAATGTCATTGAATAATCGAATGAAAATACGATTCTCAGAATCTGAAACAAGTTGTATCTTTTTTTCAGTTAAAATTTTTGTCATTGTTTCGGTCAAGTTTTTTTCGTGAAACAATCTGGATTTCGAAGATTCAATTTCAATCGTTATTTTTTTATCCATTTTGAAATTAAATATTTTTGAAAAATCAATTTTTTTAAATTCTTTTTCAAACTGATCAAAATAGCGGGCCTTAAAATCAATATGACGAAGCAATACTCGATTTGCGATATGACTGAACAAATTAATCTGTAATCCTAAATGCAATGAACACTTAAATAATACGCCACCCTTATCGATTTCAAATTCAGGTAACGCTTCACGCGTGGGCAGACCATCCAGATCCATCATCAAATGCCAAAAGCCTTCAATTTCTTTGATCAGTTCATTTTCAAAATGTATCGGACAACTGACAAAAAAATATTTCATTGAATTAAAGTCTCCAGAATAAATCAAAATTTAAAAAATAGCCGTCCTGATTATCATACCTGAATTTACTGATATCCGTCGCATTTAACGACGTTTGAACGTGAAAACGATCATAGACCCAGATGTATGATAAATAGCCACCTAATGATTTTTTTTCAAAATTATAACTGGGACCAATCAATACCCGATCCCAATTTGACATGATAATTTCGTACCCTGTTTGAAATGAACTTGAACCAATAGCCTTAATCGCCGAAGCTTCAGCGGCACCGTCCCATTGAATCAGACCTAAAATTAAAAACGTATGTGAAACCAATGAATCTGAAGAAATTGAATCCCAAAATAAATTCAAATTTAAAGTCGCTTGGTTTTCCTTTGTTAGTCTGACAAAATCAAAACCAGCAGCTAACGTTGTCGATTCAGAATCATAAAATTTGGCCTTGATACTGGCATTCGGTCGACCTAAAACGTTGAATGT
>CANBND010000111.1 GCA_947370945.1 Pseudobdellovibrionaceae bacterium
CTTTGTTCGAAGGATGTTAGCTCACTTTGGACAGTTGAAAGTAAATATGAAAAAATAAGTCAGTTTAGTTTGGATGTGCTATTATTTTATGAAGAGCATAAAATTGAAATAAAGTTATCATTTAATGATTATTTTTTTATTGAATTTAACAAATTACTTGGATTTAAGTAATTCAAAAAGCTCTTTCATTTCTTTGACGACTTCTTTTAAGTTTAAGGGTTCTCGTATTTCGTTAAACAGTGTATATCGATCAGTCACATTCAAAGCTACAGATAAATACGCATCCGTGAGTCGCAATTTAATTTCACCACCCCAGTCGTAAAATAACGTAATTGCACCAAACAGTGTTTCTGATCGTTCATTGTTGTAGACGAAAAGCTTTTTATCACTCACTTGAATATATTCAGTTCTTATTGTTGAAGTGTCATAATCGTTGAAATAAAATACTAAAACTTTGTCTTTCACTGCAATATAATTTTTTTTAATGTATTCTAAAAATTGTATACGTTTTTGATATTGTTCATTGGTCATGGTGATGTTTCGGAGAAAAAATCACAAAAAGTAAATCGCTAGGCTTTGGTCTTTGATTATTTTAAATACTTCAAAAACTCACTGATACGCGTGACATCTTCACCGCGACAATTATTGATTCCAGTTTCGTCGCATAGCTTTGCGGTAAGACAGCCATTTTTTTTATCGTAATCACGTTCGCCGCGAACAAGAACGCCCACAATTTTTTTTGAGGTCTGATCAAAAACAGCAGATCCTGAATTCCCTGAAAAAGCATCCAGAGTCGCTGTGAAATACGTTTCAGGAATTAACGAACGGACTTTGCCGTTCATCGTGAATTTCGTTGGAAAACCTTCGGGGTGACCAATGATCATTAATGCATCTTTGTAATCTAAAGGCTTGTCGCTGAATTTTAATGGTGTTCGATCAGTTGCGGGTCTGTCGAGTTGAATTACAGAAAAATCAGATCCATTTTTTTCATTTTTAAATGCTAAAATTTTCTGACACGAATAAACATTTTTTCCGGTAATTGAATTTAGATGTTTATTTTTTTCATCAAGTGCGTAATCAAAAACAATTTTCATATTTTTGCAATCTTCAGATTTTGAAACACAGTGGCCTGCCGTCAAAACGATATCTTCGGCAATTAACGATCCCGAACAATCGGCCCAGCGCGGTTGGTTGACAAATTTTTCAGTTTTACAAAATGGCAATGTGGGCTCAGCATTTTCAAGATTGTAAATATCAAAAATCGAATCATAGATCAGGTGCCTTTGATCAATGAAAGCGACGGTTGATTTAGCCAATATTTTTAATTCGACGTCGGTGACATCAAATAAATCTGTACGGTCGTCGTTACCATAGACTACTTTTGCCACTTTTGGATCATGTTTGTAGTCATTTAAATTTTTTTGAACAGAACACGAAGTTATCAACAGCGAAATTAAAATAATTTTTTTCATGTCAGCTGTTCTTTCCAGAATTTTGATTTAGTTGAAAGTTGTGTGACGTAGCTACGAATATCTGTGCGTAAATTTTCGGGCAATCGGAAGTAGGCTTGAATGTGATCGCGTGGAACATATCTGAAGGTGAAATTAATTCGGCGAGTTTCAAATTGCGTCGTGTTCATATTTTTAAAGATAAGACCTTTGCTTTCGACGCGCTGAACACGGTGAAATAATTGTTTTTTAAATTTATCTCCGCCAAAAATTTGCAGGCTGGAATCATCCAGCCATTGTTGTAAAACGACATCGCTTTTTTGTGATTTGCCGGCGCTTTTGACGAATTGAAACATCGCCTTTTCGCCAAAAGAAATCGAAGCTACAGGGCCGGGTTCGAAATCTTTGTGTTCGCCGACTCTGGCCATGTCTGTTTTTTTAACGATACCGTTTTCGGCTTCAAGTTTGTCGCCGTAATAATTAATTAAACATGTATTCAAATGCCAATCGCTGGGAATGTCTTTGTCGCTAAATTTGTCGCGAACCATTTTTTCAACGTCCGCAATTATTTTTTGTAAAACAGGCGGGTATTTCTCGGCTTGTACGCAACGGTTATGAATACCTTTGGGTGGGTGGTAATAATCCAAACACGCAAATTGCCAGTTCCCTAGCCAATAAACGGGACGCAGTAATGACCTGTTGGGTTCACCATCGGGTGGAGGATTCGATTCGGAAAAGCGGTTTTCCCAGATAGGGTGCAACGTTGTTAGATAATCCAAAATATTTTTTTTATCAGACGCGCTAACATAATCTTTTTGATAGATCAGATTGAGCTTTTCATGAATTCGTGGTCTGATTGTGTTCATGCGCTGTATATCAGTTCGAGGTGGCCAGAATGTCAAATACATCAAATAAGATTCAGCATTTTCACATTGATCAGAAGATTAAATCTGAAATACTTGAAAAAATTTCTTTGTTTAAAAATAAAAAAATAATGATTATCGGTGATGTGGGTGTGGATGAATATATTATGGGTGCAGTTAAGCGTATCAGCCCCGAAGCACCAGTGCCTGTTTTAGAAGTCACCGAAGAAGACAAACGCTTAGGTTTAGCATCGAACGTTGCACAAAATGTTGCAAGCCTGGGTGGCGAAGCGATTTTAATTTCAGTGATTGGTGCGGATAGCGGCGCTGAAACATTAAAACATTTGTTACAAAAATCAAAAGTCAGTTCAGAATTTTTAATCACAGACGTGACCAGGCCTACGACACGTAAAACTCGTATTATGACGGGGCATCATCATTTGGTCCGTGTGGATCATGAGATCCGAAAAAATTTATCTGCTGAAACAGAGCAAAAAATTATTTCACAAATTGAAAAAAATATTTCTGTGGCTGATTGTGTGATTATTGAAGATTATGCAAAAGGTATTTTTTCGCTGTCGCTTGTCGAAAAAATTGTTCAAATTTGTAAACGTGAAAAAAAATATTTGATGGTTGATCCTCATCAAACCAAATTTGCTGAATTTTACAAAGGCGTTGATCTGATTAAGCCTAATTACAATGAAGCTTTAGCGTTAACAAACATCCAAGAAGACGATATCGAAAATCCATCAGAACGTGTTTGGGCTGTTGGTCGTCAGTTACAAAAAATGACGGGGGCTTCGGACGTTGTTTTGACCCAAGGTAAAGATGGCATGGCTATTTTTACCAAAGACGAACAAGTTGTTCAGGTTCCTACATTTGCTAAAAAAGTTTTTGATGTGACGGGTGCTGGCGATACCGTTATTGCGGCTTTGGCTTTAGGTGTTTCTTCGGGATTACCATTGGCTCAGGCCTGCGTTTTGGCGAATTACGCCGCGGGTATCGTTGTGGCCAAGGTGGGTTGTGTACCTTGTGAAATTCAAGAGCTTAAAATTGAAATTGGTACATTATAATTTTTAGATAACTGTTAAAAACTAAAAAAAGGTTGTGTTTTTCGGGCCTTTTTTTTATACAAAGAACGAATCAGAAATAAACGCTATAAATTAAACGCTGTAATAAGCAAATAAGGAGTTGGCCTATGACGCCGATGGAAGCAAACGTAACACCTACGTCTAAATCGATTAATTTATCGCAAATACCACAACCGCAAAATTTCTATTCATTCACTCTTGAAACATTGCAAGAGTATTTCAAAAAATTTGGTAAAGAAAAATTTCGTGCTCAACAAGTTTATAAATGGGTTTATGAAATGCGCATCACTGATATCGATCAGATGACAAATTTATCTAAAGATTTCAGATCTGAATTAAAAAAATTATTAACATTTGAATTGCCTCCGGTGATTAAGCATTTAATTAGCGTTGATGGGACTCAGAAATTTTTATTTGACGTGCGCGATGGAAATTCGGTTGAAGCCGTTATTATTCCGTCCGATGATCGACTAACTTTATGTTTATCGTCTGAAATCGGTTGCAACATGTCCTGCCATTTTTGTTACACAGGCAAACAAAAATTAAAACGAAGATTAACAGCTGACGAAATCGTCGGGCAATTTATGCAAGTTCATGATTCATTGAATCGCGCAGGTAAAGGTCAGCGTATTTCAAATATCGTATTCATGGGCATGGGCGAACCACTGGATAATTCTGATGAAGTTTTTAAATCTATTGACGTGTTCCATGCACAAACGGGAATTAATTTGTCTTTGAAAAAAATTACGGTTTCAACGTCAGGTTTGATTCCCGAGATGTATAAAATTGCACAAGCGAAAGTTCGCTTGGCTGTAAGTCTGAACGGTTATAATAATGATGTCAGATCTGAAGTCATGCCGATCAATAAAAAATACCCGCTGGCGGATTTGCTGGACGAATGTAAACGGTATCACCGCGCAACGGGTGAGAAAATTACGATGGAATACGTTTTATTAGCCGGAGTCACAGATCAAATTGATCACGCCAGACAATTAGTAAGATTATTAAAAGACGTTCCATGCAAAGTAAATTTAATTCCATTCAACGAACATCCGGGTGCAGGGTTCACTCGCCCGAGCGATGAAACAGTTCAAGCTTTTCATACAGAATGTATGAACTTGGGCGCACAAGTTTTATTACGTCGTACAATGGGTCGTGATATTTTTGCAGCGTGTGGTCAGTTGTCGACCAAAGTGGGTCGAACAGAAGAAACAATGGATATTTCAAATTCAAAAATCGGAGGAAACAATGTCAGAAGTTTTAGTGGTCGGTAGTCTTGCGTATGATTCTGTAAAAACTCCGTCTGGAAGCGCAGAGAAATCTTTGGGTGGATCAGCAAATTATTTTTCAGTATCGGCCAGCTTTTTTACAAAGGTTCGTGTCGTTGGCGTGGTGGGTTCTGATTATCAAGATTCTGATCGTGAAATTTTACGTCAGCGCAATGTGGATTTAGCAGGAATGCAAGTTGTTGCAGGTGAAACTTTTCATTGGGCTGGGACGTACGAGAAAAACTTAAATGAAGCCGTCACATTAAAAACAGAATTAAATGTATTTGCTGATTTTAATCCTGAATTACCTGAAAACTATAAAAATTCATCGTATGTTTTTTTGGCGAATATTGATCCAGTTTTACAATTAAAAGTTTTATCGCAAATTCAGAATCCCAAATTTATTGGTATGGACAGTATGAATTATTGGATCATGTCAAAAAAAGAAGATTTAATTTCTGTGATGAAAAAGGTAAACATCGTTTTCGTGAATGAAACCGAAGCGAAAATGTTAACAGGCGAAACAAACACAATAAAAGCGATTAAAAAAGTCAGCGATTTAGGGCCCGAATTTGTGTGTGTTAAACGCGGTGAATACGGATCGACTTTGTATTCCAAAAAACATGGATTTTTTCAGTGTCCGTCATTGCCTGTTGAAACTGTTGTTGATCCTACGGGTGCTGGTGACAGTTTCGCTGGCGGATTCTTTGGTTATTTATCAAAAACTGTGACGGGGCAGCCGACGTGGTCTGATTTGAAAAAAGCGACCTTGGCAGGAACAGTGATGTCCAGCCAAACTATTCAAGATTTTAGTCTGAAACAATTGATTAAGGTCAATGAAAAGCAATATACAACGCTATTACAAGAGCTGTCAGAAATAATCTCAATCTAAATACTGCGCGATCGCAGTTGAGAAAAATCTTAGTGTAATTGACATTAAGTAAAATCGAGAACAAGTCTGGCATGCTTTTAGCTATGTTGAATATTATGGAATGGATTTTAAAAAAATCTCATAATAATACGACAATGAACAAAAGCACTGTCCTTTTGTTGATTTTGCTTTTGCCACACGTTTTGTTTGCAGCTGATCAATGTGTTCATTTATTTCCAGTAACAAAGTCACTGAATCAAGTCAGTACAAATACAGACGGCGATACGATAGGTTTATTTCAGCGCATAAAAAATAAATTCAAATTGTTTTCAAAAAGCCAGCAAGAGGTTGAATTTTTAGAAGCTGAAAAAGCACGTGATCTGATGTCGGATCGCAACAGTATAAAAATTAACCAGGCTTTTGAACTATACGCAGCAAAAAATAATATAAAATATGAAAAAATAGCAGATAGCTATTTAATTTTGGCTGATTTTGCGGCCAGTGAATTAAATCAATTCGTAGCCTCGGTTCAAGAGAAGATCTCGGCAAATAAACAAAGTATCAATTTTATTTTCGATCCTAAATCTGAGAATAGAGGTTCATATCAGTTTTCAACAAAGACAATTCGAATCTCGCTTGAAAGTGTGTTTTTAGGTCAACCTACACTGACTGAAATCCATGAATATATTCACATGCTAAATCATATTCGATTTTTGCAGGGTGAAGTCAGTTTATTGACAGCGGGATTGTCTCCGTATGAAGGGCCTACGATCAGTTTCAAAAAATATAAATACGCTAAATTTTGTTCGATCGATGAATTAGAAACGTTCGGAATTAATTTAAAATTATTAATTTTAAACGTAAATCGAAATGAAAAAATATCACGAACAGTGCGGATGCAATATTTGAAAGATAGTCGCTTTTCTCTGCAAATAATTAACGAAAACTTAGAAATGTATTTAGAAACAATTAACAATCATGTTGAACCCAGTTTATTAAACAACCCCGGCGAATTGTTGAAATATGATTTTGACAAGGATGACAACGGTCATGAAATAGCTCGCGCGAATTTTCGTGGTGTGAATCGTCTTGAGTTACTGTGGAATCAGCCAGAACATATACAATTGGTCAAAGATCAGTGGCTGGCGTACTCGTCGGATTCGCCACAAGCGTTGACTGCGCGCAAAGAAATTAATCTGAAATTAGGTGCTGTTTTTTTCAATGAAATTCAAATATTAAAACAATTGCTGTTTCAGTTAAACGCGTCGGTCATGTTGATAAATCAAAAATCAACAGATGACAAATATTTGCTTGGTAATGAGTTTAAAAAAGATATTGATCAGTACAGGCGTATAATTGCGGATGCAAAAAAATCCTACGCACGTAAAAAATAGACTGTCTAATTTTTTTTCATATGTCAGACATATTGCAGCGACGTCTCGAAACGAGTCAGCCAAAGCGTGTATATCAAAAGTGGTTTGGTTACAGTTTTGTAATGTAGCTTAACAAAGAACTAAACAAACGGGAGCTTTTATGAAAAAGTTAATGAAATACGTTTTACCAAGCTTATTAATATCGACAACATGTTTTGCCGATAAAGTTAAGCTGTTGGAAAAAAACGATGAAGCTCTGCAAGCGCGTGTCGATTTAATTCAAAATGCAAAAAAAGAAATTTTTGTTGAATATTATGAAGTTGCCAGCGATTCATTATCATTAACTGGTTTGTCGATGTTACGTAAAGCCGCTGAAGGCGGAGTGAAAGTTAAAATTTTAATTGATAACATGCACAATTCATTAAGCGACGCTGAAATGGCTGCGGTTCTGGGAATTTCAGATTCAACAAAAGCCAGTGAAAATATTGAAATCAAAGTATTTAATCCATTGCATAGTTTGAATCCATTGCATTTAACATATCGCAATCATGACAAATTGATGAATATCGACGGTGAAATGATGATTGTTGGCGGTCGAAACGTTGCCAAAAATTATTTCGGTAAAGCAAAGTCAGCAGAGCTGAATTTTAAAGATGCTGATGCGTTAGTTGTGGGTGATTCGGCCAAGGAATCAAAGCAATATTTTTTAGATTTGTGGAACAAAAATCCAGAAGTTAAAACTGTAAACTTAAATCGCTATTCATATTATGGCTTAAATACGAACTGTAATGGCGAAGATTCGGCATCTTGTAAAGATCAGCGCGAATCTGCAAATAAGGAAGTTAAAACAGCTCATGATAAATTAAATTCATATTTAGATGTATTTATGTCAGGAAAAGCTTGGGTCAAAACTGAAGCGATCAGTGAAATGTTCAAAGATCTTGAAGATATTAAAAATGTTAAATTTGCTTACAGTGACCCTTCGAAATCGATGAAAAATGTTGAAAACAAATTGTCTGCACAAATTATGCAGTCGTTTTCGGTGCATGCAAAAGAAAATATTTTAATTGTGACACCGTATTTATACCCGACAGAAGACGGATTAAAATCTTTAGAAAAATTGTCGGCAGCTGGTATAAAAATTAAAATTGTGACAAATTCATTGGCCAGCACAGACGTTGTTTTGGTTCACGCGGCATACTTGACAATCAAAAAACGGTTAACTGATATGGGTATTGAAATTTATGAATTTAAAGGCCCAGAAATTTTACACTGCAAAGGTGTTGTTATAGACGATAAAATTTCGATGATGGGTTCGTTTAATTTTGATCGTAGATCGGCATTAATTAATCGTGAAATTGGTATTCGTATGGGCGGTTTAAATGATGAGGCTTCACAATTCACAAAAGAATTTATTAAGTTTATTAACGAAGAAATTATCGCAAATTCAACATTAGTTTCAAAAGATAAAATTGAATACAGCACAAAAGATCTGGATGATGCAATTTCTGATAAAAAGAAGAAAGAGTTTGATGTTGAATTAAAAAACCCGATGTTACATTTCGAGTTTGGAAAAAAACAAATTTAAAAAAACTGCA
>CANBND010000112.1 GCA_947370945.1 Pseudobdellovibrionaceae bacterium
AATTACAGCTTAGAACAATTTTCAATGGGTGTACCAACGCAGGCAAATAACAACAACTGTATGGATTGCGGCGCAAGCTCTGGCAACACACGCAAAAGTATCCAAGAATTCACAACGCAAATTCAAGCACGACTGGCTCTGCAAGCTGAAACAAAACCTGAATATTTCGAACGTATGGCCAAAGATTTATGTTCAATGATTCAACTACGTCATGAAGTGGTTCAAGATGCTTTAAAATATAAAAAAGATTCAGGCCAATGCATGACCTCTGATGCGTACGAAAATTTTTCGACACCGAGTCGTGATAAGCGCATCAAAGATTGGTTGAAACAAATGCTTGATGCCAGTGGTGGTGGTTTATTTTCTTCAGCCAGTAAGCGTCTTGAAAAATTGTCTTCGTATTTTTTAACGTGCGCCGATTTAAAATTACAATCTGGTGAAAGTTTAAAGATTGCCGATGCCTTAACGGCCTTTGCAAAGGGAAATGTTTCCAGCAATCCGAATGATTCTGAATTGGCGCGTTGGGGTTTGGATAATTCAAAAACAACATGTTCAGGGAAATAACCTGATAAAATAATTGTTCTGATAAATTTCGCAGCAAATTTCATAAAATTTCAGAAAGTGAAATTCACTTCACTTTCTGAGATGAATCTTTACAGAAAATCGCTGAAAATTTCACATTGACAGCATTCTACGAGAGAGAAATTCACTGGACCTTGGTGATGATTAAACAAAAATAGCGCACAGCATCTGCCTTGAAGTCCAGCATGACCACAAAAAATAATTCATTTTTTGAATAAAATTATTTGATTCTTTTCAAAAACTCATTCAACCTAATTTTAAGACGAAACAGGCCTTATAGGATGAGGCACTCTTTAAAGACACTAGATCTAGTGGTTAGGTATCGAAACCAACCATCAGGACTGAAGGACTCTTTGAAGTTTAAACGGACCAAGACGGTCAATATTTTTTTTCTTGATATAACTTAAACTAGACCTAGACTTTCTAGGTCATTGAAAAACTTCTGAGGGGGAGTTTTTTAGGGTTCTTTTGTCTTAAAAACGAAAGAGCTTTTAAAAATTAAAGGGGCTGTCATGATGACAACAAATGTAGAAAGTTCTTTAAATAATAACGCTCATGCCATGCGAGTTAAAAAACGCGACGGCACACTTGAACCTGTTGATGTTACAAAGATCGTTGAGCGAGTCAATCGCTGTGGCCAAGGGTTGTCACAGATCGACCCGCTTCGCGTAGCAACGAAGGCTATCAGTGGCCTTTATGATGGTGCTACAACAAATGAATTGGATAATCTTTGTATTCAAACGGCCAGTCTGTTGATTGGTGAAGATCCTGAATATTCACGCCTTGCTGCCCGTCTGTTATCGACATATATAGACGAAGAAGTTAAATCACAAAAGATTGGCTCATTTGCCGACTCTGTGCAAATGGGTTTCAAACATGGTTTATTGTCTGAAACAACTTTGAATTTTGTTATGGCTCACAAAGCCGAACTTTGTGCTGCGATCGAACATTACAAAACAGATCGTTTTGAATATTTCGGATTACGTACGGTTTACGATCGTTATTTATTAAAAAATCCAAAATCACGTCAAGTTTTAGAAAATCCACAATACTTTTTCATGCGTGTAGCTTGTGGCCTGTCAACGACCCCCGCTGAAGCGATTGATTTTTATAAATTAATTTCATCGCATGATTATATGCCGTCAACACCAACGCTATTTAATTCTGGAACATTACGTCCGCAAATGAGTTCGTGTTATTTATTGGATTCACCTGTTGATGATTTACGTGCGATTTATGACAAATACACAGATGTTGCCTTATTATCAAAATTTGCCGGTGGCATCGGATTATCGTATTCACGTGTTAGATCTCGTGGATCATTAATTAAAGGTACTAACGGTCATTCAAATGGAATTATTCCTTGGCTTAAAACTTTGGATTCATCTGTTTCAGCTGTAAACCAAGGTGGAAAACGCAAAGGCGCAGCCTGCGTGTATCTTGAAACTTGGCATGCCGATGTCGAAGAATTTTTGGAACTTCGCGACAACACAGGTGATGAATCAAAACGGACTCATAATTTAAACACAGCAAACTGGATTCCTGATTTATTTATGAAACGTGTTGAAGCTGATGCGATGTGGTCTTTGTTTGATCCACGTGTTGTTCCTGAATTTGTGGATTTATTTGGACCTGAATTCGAGGCTGCTTATGAAAAAGCCGAATCAGAAAAATTATATATCAAACAAATCAAAGCGCGTGATCTTTACACTCGCATGATGAAAACATTGGCCCAAACTGGTAACGGTTGGATCACATTCAAAGATGCTTCAAACATGAAGGCGAATCAAACGGGAAAACCAGAAAACGTGATTCACTTATCAAATTTGTGCACTGAAATTTTAGAAGTTACTTCGAAAGATGAGTCTGCCGTTTGTAATTTAGGCTCTGTGAATTTAGGTCGTCACATTATTGATGGTGCATTTGATTTTGAAAAATTAGCTAAAACAGTTCGTGCAGCCGTTAAATATTTAGACCGCGTGGTTGATATTAACTTTTACCCTATTGATACAGCAAAATCTTCAAACAATCGTTGGAGACCCGTGGGCCTTGGATTAATGGGTTTGCAAGATGCATTTTTTCAATTGAAATTGCCGTTTGATTCCGTGGCAGCTATGAATTTATCGAAAAAAATTCAAGAAGAAATCTATTTCAACGCTCTAACATCTAGCGCTGAGCTTGCTGAAAAACACGGAGCTCATGAAAGTTTTCAAGACACGCGCGCGGCTAAGGGTGATTTGCAATTTGATTTATGGAATGTGACGCCCACGGATGAAAAACGTTGGTCATTGTTAAAAGCAAAAATTCAAAAAACAGGCTTACGTAATTCATTAATTATTGCAATTGCACCCACAGCAACAATCGCATCGATTGTTGGATGTTACGAGGCTACAGAGCCCCAAATTTCAAATTTATTCAAACGTGAAACTTTGTCTGGTGAATTCATGCAAGTGAATAAATATCTGGTTCAAGATTTAAAATCTCGTGGTCTTTGGAACGAAGATTTCAGAAATGATATCAAAATCAGTGAAGGTTCAATTCAAGCTTTACCAAGCATTCCCCAAGATGTGAAAGATTTGTACCGCACAGTTTGGGAAGTTCCGATGAAGTCATTGATTGAAATGGCTGCGGATCGCGGTGCTTTTATTGACCAGTCGCAATCATTGAATTTATTTATGGAAGCTCCGACGATTGGCAAATTATCTTCGATGTATATGTATGCGTGGAAGCGTGGAATCAAAACGACGTATTATTTACGTTCACGTCCAGCGACGTCGATTACAAAAACAACCGTTCGTAAATCTGATACTGTGCTTGAAGAAAAAAAATCATACACAGATGCAGAAGCCATTTCATGCAGTATCGACAACCCCGAAGCCTGCGAAGCTTGCCAATAATTGCAAAGCAATTATTGAGTAAGTAAAACTGTCTGCGACGATTTATTAAAAAAAGGATTATTTATGTTATTAGACCCAGGATTTAATTTAACTTTACGCCCAATGAAATACCCGACATTTTTTGAAATGTATAAAAATGCAATTAAAAACACATGGACTGTCGATGAAGTTGATTTTTCAACGGACCTTGTGGATTTACATTCAAAAATGTCAGTTTCAGAAAAACATTTGATCCAACGTCTGGTTGCTTTTTTTGCAACAGGCGATTCGATTGTGGGTAATAATTTAGTTTTAAATTTGTATAAACATATTAATTCTCCGGAAGCACGTTTGTATTTATCACGACAACTGTACGAAGAAGCTCTTCATGTTCAGTTTTATTTAACATTGTTAGATAATTATATTCCGCATCCTGACGAGCGCGAAAAAGCGTTCGCTGCTGTTCATAATATTCCTTCGATTAAAGTGAAAGCCGATTTTTGTTATAAATGGATGGACTCGATCAATACATTGGACACTTTGAATACTCGCGAAGACAAACGTAAATTTTTAATGAATCTGATTTGTTTTGCGGCCTGTGTTGAAGGATTATTTTTCTTTGGCGCCTTTGCTTATGTTTATTTTTTACGTTCAAAAGGTTTATTACAAGGTCTGGCTTCGGGAACGAACTGGGTTTTCCGTGACGAAAGCATGCACATGGCATTCGCTTTTGAAGCCATCGACACAATTCGCAAAGAAGATCCCACCTTATTCAATGAACAGCTTGAAGAAATGGTTATTCAAATGCTTGAAGACGCCATCGAATGCGAAATGACATTTGCTGAAGACATTTTAGCCCTAGGAATCGCAGGAATGTCGGCGATCGAAATGCGTCAGTATTTAGAATTTTGTGCCGACCAAAGATTACAACGTTTAAGTATACCTAAACGTTATAATTCTAAAAATCCGTTTGGTTTTTTAGAACTTCAAGACATGCAAGAATTAGCCAACTTTTTTGAACGTCGAGTATCGGCGTATCAAACTGGTGTTTCAGGGCAAGTCAGCTTTGATGAAAGTTTTTAATTTTTTTATATTTTTTGTTAAATTATGGTCTTGTACACGCAATAGTATTTGACCATTTGCCATACAAATTTGCCCCATCAAAAGATCTAACCGCAATATGAAATTTTCCAGCCGTTGGGAAGGTTGCTGCCATATTAAATGTACAGTTTACTGTTGAACACGGAAGAAATGTCTGACCAGCATTACTGTTTGTTGTCGATGACCATTGATCTTGGCTAGCAAATTGCCATTCATAATTAAAAGCAGAAATGCCACCCGTAGAAATTGAAATCTGACAATTACCACCAGACACAGTCGATAATAATAGCGTCGGAGCTGGAACATCACACGTCTGAGCTGTACTTAATTCGCTAACATCAGAACCTGCTTGCGCCTGTGTATAATAACTATATTTTATTCCGGGCTGAATCTCTAAAGGAACTGTTCCTGTTAAAACGACATACGGTGATCTGTTTCCGTCCGAAAAGTTTGCAATTGAATCACCCAGATCAATTTGTGCCGCATCAAAAGCAAAGAATCCAGATCCTCCTAAACGATGAGGCGGAATTGCTGGAATAACAGCAGGGTTTTGCACTCCCACCGCAGTAAAACCAACTTCTTGTCTTTTGATCGCATACAAAATATTAGGAATATTATCAGTCGAACCTGCAGCGTCTTTGTATTTGTAGGGATCTATTCGAATTTGGCAAATATTTTGAGTTAAATTATATGCAATTTTAAATTTTGGCGCAGAAATATTTCGGGTAATTTTGGTTTCGTTCCAACCAGTTTCGCCGATCGGATTAATTGTTCGCAATTTTGTGCGCACTAAATAATTTTTAACGACAGCACCGACTTTGGAAACTGAACCCAAGCGGACTTTATACGAAAACTGTCCGTTGATACATTGCGGATACAATTTAATATCACCGGTTGTCGAATCAACCTCAGTTAAACCATTACCTATCGTAACAAAAATACACTGATATGATGTTAATAAGCCGACCGAATTCGTTTGGCAATTTTTTGAAATTGAATTGTCGATATATGGCGATACCGCCGGATCATCATCAATAGGGAAAACTTGAACAATAATTCGCTGTTCTTTACGACCCAAATCCTGACAGGTTCCATTTATTTCAACTAAATCACCTTGTTCAATATTTTGTGTTGCTGTCGAATTCTGTGTTAATGACAATTCACCTACGATTTCAGTGGCACCTAGCAAATTACAAATTCCATCAACACAGGCATCGGGGCCCGATAATAAACTTTTTGCAGCTTGTGGGTTACAGGCCGAAAACAAAAGTAGAAATGACATAGAAAATAGAAATTTAATTTTTATATTCACTCTTTAAGTATAAACTATTTTTTAAAATTAAGAAAACGATGGCTGGACCAACGTCTCAAATCAAGACGGTCTAAAAACAAAAAATATGTCGAAATCATAATCAATGAAAATGTCATCAGGCTTAAAGTGATTCCAATCGCCGTATGAAAAAACAACCCTAACAATAACCAATATGGTCTGATTTTTTTATTTAAAATCATCGTCGGAAAATAAATTTCAAAAATAACTGACATAAACGTCCCCGCTGCAAAAAACAACGGAAACTGCCGTAACCAAATTAAATCAAAACCCGTAAATTGTGGATTCGCAAAAACGGTCCAAAGCGCTGTCCCGTCCCACCATGAATTGCCTTTTAATTTTTCAAATCCTGTGTACATATAAATCACACAAATTTGAATCTGCATCAGCCTGAAAAACACAGTGCTGATCTGGTCGCTAAAAATTTGGGGTTTATGTATTTTTTCAGATTTAAAAATATATTTTTTGATTGAAAAGAAATCCGTACAATTTGTGAATGATATGTAAAATAAAAACAAGGCGCCAATCACATCGGCTCCAAAAAGCATCGAATAATTGCGATTCATAAAACCCTGTGAAATAAACCACGTCAAAAATAAAATGGGACGATTCGTTAAACCCAGAGTTGCTAACAACAATAATAAAATTAAAATTGCGTGAACAATCGGCGCAAATTGATCGGGCCAAAAAAAGTATTCAAAAAAGGGACGATAAAAATCTGGATAAACACCCAATGCTTCAGATCTGGGAATCAGTGACAAAATCGTAAATTGATCAATATTAAATTGTCTAAAAATAGCCAAGTACAGCAAGGTTCCGCACAACACAACACGCATTAAACCCAGGCGTTCAAAATGCCCTTCTGAGAATAAAAAATTTTTTGTTTTCGCAATTATAGAATTTACAGATTTATTTAACACAAGCATACGTCATTTGGTTGATTTGTTCTTGGTTCAGCATTTCATCGTAATTTTCTTGTTTTAATGTTGATACAACATCCAAAGGGGGTATTCGGTACAGCAAAAGCTCTGTTTGAATATGTGTGGCTTCTGGATTTTTTTTACAAATCCATGGCACTAAGAAATGTTCGATCCGCGCCCCGTCCATCGCCATAAATCGCATAACGTAACTGAGTCTGCGGTTCTGTAACCAAAAATTATTCTCTAGTGCATTTTCAGGAAAATATTTTTCTTTAGACTCTTTAGTGTCATTTCCATAATCATCATGAAATAAAATACGATAACGTAAATACATCGTTTGTGCGGGGTCTGGTGAAAAAAAATTCCACGTCGTATTTAATCCGATACTATTGGCAACGGGAGTATAAAGAAAACCCAACTTGCGTCCCAGAAATGATGACCCGTTTCCTAAAACAATCATCATTGAAACCAGATATAAAAATACGGCAACTAATATCATGTCGCCGATTTTTTTTAACATCTACGCATGACTTTCAGGCTCAGAATCGGCCTCTTCGTAAAATGGCAATTCATCATTCGAAAATTCACTGTCTTCATCGTCAGCATTTTCAGCCAAAATCATTTCAGCATTTTCCGCAGCTTCGGTTAATTCTAATTCAGCGACGGCATTTTCTTCGGATGTTGCAACAACAGCTGGCGCATTTAACATTTCTTCGTATTTCGCAAGCCAATTTTTATCACGATTTGAAACCGCTTCACCCATGATCATGGCATCGCGAATGTCTTGAGCCTTGTCGGCATCTTTTTTCTGTTTTTGACGAATTTTTTCTTGTTCGAAAAAATCAGATGATGTTGTGATCGTTGACAATTCATTTTCAATTTTGCCAAGCTCTTCTTCACCTTGTGAATAACTAACATCAGTCACGTGTTCTGACATTGAATCTGTGACAGTTGCTAATGTTGGTTTTTCTTCTTCTTCGTCGCCGATACCTTCAGGTAATAATTCATCGATCTGTGATAACGTCGGAAGTTCTTTGATGTTTCGTAAACCAAAAATTTCTAAAAATCTTCGAGTAGTTCCGTATTGCATCGGTTTGCCAGGTAAATTTTCGGCTTTACCTTCAAAATTACACAAACCTTTTTCCATTAATGCACGTAACAGATGACCTGATTCAACGCCTCTGATCTGATCGATTTCATTTTTAACAACAGGTTGCTTGTAGGCAACAATTGATAATGTTTCAAGCGCTGGTCCAGATAATTTAAATGGACGAGCTTTGACTGTGCGTTTTAAGAAATTCATATTATCGATTTTAGTACGCAGTTGGAACCCGCCTGTGATTTCTTCTAAAGAAATTCCACGACGACCACCTGCGTATTCAACAGCCAAGGTGTCTAAAAGGCGATTGATATGAGACTTTTTAATATTTGTACCTTTAAAAACTTCAACGATTGAAGCCAGACTGACAGGTCTATCGCTGGCAAATAAAATACTTTCAATAATACTTTCAGCTTGTTCGTCTTCGATAAATTCAACTTCGTCAATCTGGGCAGCTTCAAAACCTTCAAGTTCTGAGCCTTCAAGATCAACATCATTTGTCGCTGATAATTCAGTTGCTAAAGTATTTGATTCACTGATTTCTTCGTCTGTAACGTCAGGTAAAAAACCTTCGGATTCGGCGTCTTCTTGTAA
>CANBND010000113.1 GCA_947370945.1 Pseudobdellovibrionaceae bacterium
AAAAAAAGAAACAGACCTACGTATTGAATTGGTCCCTTTTGCTATGGCAATAAACACTGGTCCATGGGACCGCCAAACCGACGTTTTTGGTCCTTGTTATATCCGCCGCTTACACTTGGGGCCAATTGGATTACAATTTAAAACTCAAATTCATGAGCCACTGTTAAACGAGCTTCATAAACTGAAAATGTGTAGTTCGCAGTGCTGTCTTTAAGTTGATAATAATTCAAACCTGGTAAAATTTTCCAAGTTTTGTAAAGTGGGTAAACAAGTTCTGTGTCAATTCGCATACCAGAATTTGCTAATTGTGAACGCTCCACTGACTTTGTTGTGCCCTGATAGGCTTTTTCTATGTAAAATTCAAACCAAAAATTATCTTGGGGGAAGACTAGTCCAATACCCAAAAAGCTTGTTTTAAGTTCGTAGGGGATTTCTATGTCAGAATTTTTTCCAACATAAGAGTGCTGCAAAAAAGAATATGAAATAGCTAGCTTGCATGAATCTGAAATATTCCATTTTGGTAAATACTGAACACGATAATCTAAATTTATCGGGAATGAAAATTTATCACTGATTATTTTTTTTGTTAATAAATCAAGGGCCACTGATCCAAAAAATTCATTGGAATAAATGGCTTTGATTTGAACCAAGGGCTGAAGACCTGTCATGGTATTTGTTAAAACATCACGATCATTTTCGTTATCAGATGCGATGAAAGCTCCAGCGCCCAAGTATAAATCTAAAGATTGTTGGTTTCTTTGATTAAGAACTTCTGTTTTTTCTTGTGTGGGCAAGTTTTTTTCAGAAGCGGACTGAGAATAATCTGTAACATCAGATAAGTTTATTTTTACAGATTCACTTTTCTGAGTTTGTTCTAAACTATTTTGCCCTTCATTTTTTTGAAGTTCTAAAAATTCTGCATTCGTCCAAATTTTATTTTTGAACTTAAAATGGTCGTCGTTTATGATAACATTATTTTTAAAATTAACATCTGAGTCTTGAATTGTAAGTAACTGCCCTGGCTTAATAGTATCTAGATATTTAAAATTTGAAGTTTTTTTGAACTGATTAATTTTTCCATCTGTTGACCACAAATTCGGATGCCCTAACGATAAAAAAATCATCCCTAACTGATCATTAGGCTCAACTTGATAAAAAATATCTTTGGCAAAAATAGACGTCGAGTACAGCAGCAACATTGAAATCAATATTTTTTTTATTCGAGTGTTATTTTTCTTAAAATTTAAGATTTTCATTCTGAAGATATTAAATTTTAAGAAATTAGAAGTCATTAAATTGTAAGCCACTTCACAGCTACTTGGATAAAGGTCTAGGGCGTATCAACAATTTCTGCGATGCCGTAAAGTCCATTTTGAATAAATGGAAATACAACAGAATTTCTTGTCGCACTTCTAAATATTGCATTGCCGGCACAAGAAATTGTTGAACTCGGCCATGTCATTGCTGTTTCAACTGCAGTGACAGTATTGTACTTATAAACCTTTATTCCACTGCAATAATAAATAACTTTTTGTGAACTAGCATTGTTTATCATAGTCCAACTTATTACAGTTCTTGGTAAGGTTGTTAGTGTTCCAATATTTCCGCCAATAGGTAATGATTTGATATAAGCCTGACCGACCTTACCAAAATACCAAGTTGAAGAACTTGAATCCCAATAGCCACGCATATTCATATTGCCAAAAGCTATTGGCAAATCGGCGCCGCTAACTGCTGTGCCATCAGCAGAATAATTATATCCTGCTAAATTTAAATTTCCACCAAAATTAGACTGTCTAAACGAATCATTTTTATCATAAAACTTCCAAAAATTTTTATAGTGAGCTGTTCCATTCCATTGATTTATAACACCAACTAATTTTGACCCATCAAAACCTACAAGTTGTAATGGGTATCCATCTAAAGAAATCGACGATCCGATAATTCCATCTGCGGATTGATAGCTTGTGCCACCTCCACCAATCACAGAGGTAACTGATGCCGTTGATCGCTGATATTTGACTATTTTATAGTTGGTACCATTGTATCCTGTATAAAAAATATCGTCATTTGATTTGTCATAATAAATTTGATAATCGTTGCCCCAGTATCCACCTGGTATCGACTGAGTAACTGCTGAACTGCCATTTACTAAAGTACTTTGAGATCCATTTCCGATTAATTTTGTAATCAGACCTGTTGATGTTGAAATTTCACGAAAAATATTTTCAACAGAATCCAAAATTCCAATAGCGCCCGTGCTAGATTCATCAATTGATATTATTTTATTAAATCTTGCTGATCCGGCAAGGCCACCATCACCGAAAGTTTTTCTTTGTCCAAAAAGTGTTTTTACATTGCCATTTTCATCAATTGTGCGAATAAGACCATTATCTAAGAAAAAAACATTACCCTGCGCTGTAACAAATCCGTCTTGTAAATTTACATTACAATTTGTAGCTGGTGTTCCGTCATTGCAAGTTCCTGTAGTAGAGCCACCTACAATTTTTGTCCAGGTATTTATAGACGTGTCCAACTTCCAGATAGCTCTTGTAGAATTTGAAGGGATTGCATAAATTTTTCCGTTCATTGAATTAATTGTAGAAGATGTTGTATCGCCACCAGGAGAAGGAGCTCCCATACCTGTCGATGCCCATGTATTTTGGTTAAGCTCAGCTGAGTACATACTATAACCACAGCCCGTACATGAGTTTTGTCTAAAGTTCGCATAAAATTTATTTATATTAGAATTAGTAGTATCGTATTCTAGTGAGAAATGAGTTATTGTTACATTTGCAGGTGAAATATCCATTGACGGAGTTCCAGAGACACCTGTTCCTGTGGGGATAATTGAATAAACATTTCCATCTATCGCGCTATATTTCCAAATTCCTGTTGAGCTATTTGCATCTCTAAAAAAATAAATATCACCATTTGGCAATGCAGTAAAAGGACAAAGTACGTCTTGAGTTGTTACGCAATTGACAGCTAATGATGTTGCTGAGCTGCCGGAGACTGAACCTGAGCCTCCGCCGATAACTGTAGAAACTGTATTGGTGATTAAATTAACTCGTCTTATAGAGTTTGTGTCATAAATTAACAGCCGACCTTGGTAATCTAAAATCATTCTTGCATAACAGCTGTTAAGAGTTGCTACACCAATTGCACCATCAGTTTTTGTTCCTGTGCATGGAATAAAACTAACTAGCTTTCCATCGGAAGGATCAATTTTTAAAACTCCTCTGTTTACATCTCTGATAAAAAATTTTCCATCAGGAGTTACAACAAGAGTTCTTTGATCAGAAAACCCGCTTAAAAGAGAACTAAAAATTAATGCGCTTGATGCACTTCCGCCTAAGCCTGGGTCGGTATTGCCTGCAATAATTTTAAAACTATTCATATTATTTGGTGATGCGGATGAAAATGAACTCATCCCTGAAGCGTCAGTGGCTGAAACTCTAATTTTAAAATAGGCCGAAGTTGGCGAGCCTGAAGTCCATTTATAACAACCCGTATAAGTTGTTCCATCAACCGTACACCCATTATTTGCTGAGTTTGAAATATTGGTGGAAATTTGAGTAAAAGTGGATTCATTTGTTGTATAAAATAATGTAACTGGTGTTGCTGGTAATGCATAGTCATCAGTTAATTTCCATTTAATATAGATATCTGTTCCTGATAAAGCTGTCAGTTCAGTTTGAATAGGCGGAGACGACGGAGCATTTGTATTTGTCGAAATAACATTTGTAACCGTTGGAGGTAGACCTGGATCATAATAAATTGAATTTTTATCAAGCCCGGTAGTGCCGGTACCCGAATTACTTAAGGTTGAGATATTTCCTGTTGCATCTTTTAACCAGCCATAGATATTATATGTTCCAGTTGTAAATCCAACCTGAAAGAAAAAATTATTAAATGAAATATTTTGAGATGGCGTAAGCCCAGGGCTTGGTGCATTTACGGCTACCCAGCAAGTATCAGCGGCAACTGGTGCTGCAGGAACAGTAACCCCAGTTGAATACTTATAGCAAAAATGGGACACATTACTTAATGCATCACTAGCCTGTAAGCCCATTTGAAATGAGTTATTAAATGTACTTGTTGCACCTGAATTAATTGTAAACTGTGAAGGCGTAAATGTCGGCGCCGTACTGTCAATCACAAAGCCACCAGAAATTGCAGTCGTTGAATTTCCCGCAAGATCAATGGATGTAATTTTTATTTTTGACTGCGAAGAATCAACTGTTGGTAGCGTCCATGCGTAAGTTCCGGTGTTTGCAATGTTGCTTGCAATAGAAACCCAGGTGGCTCCATTATCAATTGAATAAAAAATAGAAATTGGATTAGTTTGAATATTTGTATCAGTCGCAGTCCAAGTAATATTTTGAGTACTGCCACCTTTTGATGGGTTTATTGGAATTGCAGTAATCCCAACTGCCGGTGCCACAGTATCTTTAATAAAAGTACAAGCAGAGCTTGAGCCTGTGTTTCCAGCTGAGTCAGTTTGACTTGCGATTAAATTTAGTGTGCCATCAATCTGTGAAGTTAAATCAATCGTATAAGACCAAACACCAGCACTACAGTTTGTCGTTCCGGTGCTGACTCCTGAAAATTGAACTAGAACTCCATTTTCAGAACAGGTTCCAGAAGCTGAATAACTGGCAAGACTACTTGCTAAAATAATATTTCCATTTGAACTTGGGCTTGTGATCGCTACAACTGGTGCAGTTAAATCGATCGTCCATGCGTAAGTAGCAGCCGTTGATATATTTCCGGCGGTATCTGTCGCTGTTACAGAAAAATTATGATTGCCAACAGATAAACTTGAATAAACTTTAGGACTTGAACAGTTTGAAAAAGCTGCGCCATCGATGGAGCATTGATAATAACTGACTGAGCCTCCACCAGTATCTGTTCCTGAAAATGAAAAACTAGCTGTTGTTAAATTATTTAAACTTGTTGGATTTGCTGTTATTAAAACAGTCGGAGGCGTTTGATCAATCATCCACGCATACGCGACAGCCGTACTTGTATTACCTGCGGTATCTGTTGCTGTGACAGAAAAATTATGATTGCCAACAGATAAACTTGAATAAACTTTAGGACTTGAACAGTTTGAAAAAGCTGCGCCATCGATGGAGCATTGATAATAACTGACTGAGCCTCCACCAGTATCTGTTCCTGAAAATGAAAAGTTTGCGGTGCTTAGATTATTAATTGAATTTGGCTGTGATGAAATAGATGCAACTGGATTTGCTTGATCTAATGTAAACAAAGCCGCCGCAGATACAAGACTGACATTATCAACAGAGTCTTTTGTAAAAGCATAAATATTTTTTAGACCATTTCCAATTGAAACTGTAAAATTTTTTGAACTTGCACAAGCCTGCCAATTTACATCGCTCGCTAGCGGAGCCGTACTACTTTCGCTAAAATAAATTTGAGTCGCATCACCTCCACAGCCCGAAACTGATAAGCTCACAATCGGGTTATTACTGATTGAAGAACTTGTTCTTGTTAAAACTGGGGCCGTAGGAGCCGTTGAATCAATAGTAAAAATATTTGAATAAACCGTCGTTGATAAGCCCGTTAAATCAGTTGCTATTAATTTTAGTTTTGCGTTTACAGTATCAGTGACTGGAGCTGTCCAGCTGTAGATTGTCCCTGCATTAGCTACTGAATTAGATATTGTGGAAACTAAATTATAAGTTGTTCCGTCGTTTGTAAAATAAAGTTTTACAGTATTAAGTCCAGACCCAGCATCGCTTGCTGACAAAGTAACGTTATAAGAATTTCCACCTTTTAAAACTGTATCTGAAAAACTAATTGTTGCTATTGGCGCAGCTGTATCTAAAACTAAATTGACTGTTTTAGGATTTGAAATTTGGCCTTCGTTATCCATCGCCCAAAGATAAAGAGTTTTTGCTCCATCCGAATTTGAAAAAGTAATATTTTCTGTTTGAGTTCCAGCCGTACTGCAATCAATATTAAACTGCATGACTCCAGGAATTAAATTTGAGTCAGTAACTGCTAAATGAGAAAAACTTGCACAATTTGAAAGAGCAACGCCTGTGGCAAGATCAACTTTTATATTATTTATATTTCGAGGTGTTGGTGTTGTGCTATTAAGAACAACGTCTGGTCCCACTGGCAAAATATTATTGTTGATTGAAATATTAAATGTTTTTGCATAGTAAGGTTTTGTTAAATCTATTGAACCAGTTCCATCGTCTTTTCCAATATACACATCAATTTGATGAGTCCCAGAACTATTTGCATTTGGAATAAAATTCCAAGTAGCAGCTTGCGATTTTACAACTCCATCCAATTTCCAGCTGTAGGCAAAAGAATAGTTCGGATCAATATGAAACGAATTAATTGTGTAAGCTGAAGTTGAAAGTTCATTTATATTAAATGGGGTAGAAAGTACGACCTCGGGCTTTGCATCCCTTAGAACAGAAGAGCTAGCTCCGAATATTTGTAAAAACTGCGTTGAGGCTGCCGCATTTGATGTTAACGAATTTAAAGCGGCTGAAGTTGTAGAACCTGATAACGAGTTGATAAGAGTTTCGATATCTAATTTTTTTGATTCATTAAGTTTTTTTGGTATCATGCTGTTTGTGTTAATAACTTCTGCAATAACTGTAGTCTTTGCATTCACATCTTGATTTGAATCAAATCCTGTAACTGGTCTTTTTAAAGATTCCCCGCTGCAAGTATCAATTTTAACTAAATAATTAACAGTTTCATTTTTATCAGAAAGATTAAGTTCTTTTGTATTAAATAGATATCTAGCATCAGAGCCGATGTCAGTTGAAGCCAGTGAATTTAACTCATTAATAGAGCCATCAGTTTCTAATTTAAATAAATTTGCTTTTGCTACGCAGGCCGAAAGTGTTGTGAAGTTTGAGGATGTTTTATTATAAACAGACTGCGAACTTAACAGCGATGGAATAAGTCCAGATATTATTGTTCCACCATGCTCGCCACTTGAAGAAGTTTTAAGTCCGCATCCGCTAAAGAAAATTGTAAGTATGATAAAAAATATTTGACCCATGTTTATACGTATAGAATGATATTTGATCATACCCTGTACATCGGTAAAATTTTACGTATTGTTAAGGCCCAATTTGAGACTTTTTGTATTTTGTTGATTTTTTTGCTTATGAATATCCATGAGCGCATCATTTTGAGAATCAGCAACCTTTTCCTTGGCTCAAAGAAGATAGAAAATTTATTTTTAAAGGCAAGATGTGGCTAAAACCCCTTCTTTTTAGAAAATCAGAGTTACAAAAATCTACGGCACAAAAACCGTAGATTTTTCTTTATTCCCGCCATTGATTTAAAAAATATTTAAATTTTTTAAAATTAAATTATTTTAAAGTCGGGAACTAAAATAAAAAATTACTAAACCGTGAACCTTTTGTTCACATTGAGCAAAAAAAAGAGCCCAAGCGGGCTCTTTTTGAACTTAAATAAAATTTACATTTTTGAATTTGGATTTGGTTCTCGAATTATTATAATTGCTGAGTGATCGGATTTCGAATCTTCTTCGTGTGGCCCATTCCAATCTTGATCATAGAAATTTAAATTAATCTTAGATTCTTTTAGAATTGAAATATCGGAAAATCCGCCCTCATAGCCTTGAACCAAAACGGTCATGTCATCTGAAAATTGATCTAACTTTTGTTTAAGTTCTTTGATGGTCATATGTAAACTCCTCAGAAGAAATGACTATATCGTGGATAAATAAAAATGCAAAGTTTTGTTAATCGTACGTCTCATAACTTGCGCCACCTGTGATTTTGTGAACTTTGTCGCGAGCATCATTTTCCATTTTGACCTGAACTTGCAAAATAATATCATCTGAAATATTCATTTGTTTCATTGCTTCGGTCGGATTTTGATTCTGTGAATCGGCTGTGATTTTTTTCTGAAGATCGTCTAATTTTTGCTGCTGTTCTTTTGCTTTTCGTGCTGAGTATTCTTTTTTCTGAGCCGATACGCTGCCGTGACTGCATTTTGCAATGCGGGCGACTTCGCGGAACGATAGATTTGCATCAAGCAGTGATTCAATTAAAATTGAATTTCTTTTGCGAACTCGGCCAATGATTTTACCCTTGGCTTTGGCATTTTTCATTCCAGCTTTGACTCGTTCCTGGATCATCGAACGTTCTAATTGAGCCAAGCTTCCCAAAATCGTGAACATGGCAACCCCCATGCTGGATTCGGTATCAATCTGTTCTGTTATTGAAACAAAACGGGTTTTACAGTCTTTAAAAATTTGAAGGCCTTTTAATAAGTGCATTGTTGATCTGGCGAATCGACTGAACGCAAAAACAATGACTTGCTCGGCCTCAAGTCGCTTCACTCGGTCCATCATTTTGTCCAATGATGGACGGCTTTCTTTGGCGCCAGACACCCCGTGGTCGGTGAATATTTCATATTCTGTGATATTGTTGCGGGTACACCATGTAGGCGGCGGATA
>CANBND010000114.1 GCA_947370945.1 Pseudobdellovibrionaceae bacterium
AAAAACATGACGGCAACACAATTAGATCTGGATGATACTATCGCAGAAATTAAAAACAGTCTGAATAATAATTATATCCGATTACAAAGCAGCCAAGACGTCGCCAACACGTACGAAATAAATTACAAAAATACTGAATTAAAAATTAACAATTACATGTCTAATTTAAAAAATCTAACAAAAGACGACATCAATATCTTGATCAGCTTACTGCGAACTCAACAAGGTCAGTTTTATCAATTAAATTTAAAACAACAAACGGTCATAAATCTAAAATATGGAATTCAGCGAAACATCGGAACACTTTTTGACGTGAATCGATTCGCAATACAATAAATAATTAAAATTTTATTTACAATTTTTTTCATCCCAACCCACAAAACATGTGGGTGCTTTTTTCAAAATAAATTCATTTTGATATTCAACACTGGACTTTAAAATCCACGGTATTTGTTTTTCAGCGTCTGCAAAACGACCATTTTTTATTTTTTTAATTTCAGACATCGAAAACAAACTGACATCGCTAATTTCTAAATAACTTAACAGCCAACGCCATTTTTTATTATTCACAGAATTCTTGGAATCCCCGATCAGATAAATTTTAAAATCGGGCTTTACACCCTTTAGCGCCAGTCGTCTGATCGTTTGATTTAAATCGGGATCTAAAATTCTTTTTTTATTTTGTACTTTAGCTAATGGATTTTTTAAAATTAAAAAATCTTCGGTCAATAAATTTTGCGCGCCTTGAATATGAAATGATGTAAATTCCAAATCACTGCGCGTATCTAGCAACACAATATTTTTTTCGAAGATATCCACATTCTGTTCGATGACTTTTGTGGGCGCTTGCTTGCAGCCCACAAAAATTAAAATCACCGATATGAATAAAAAAGTATTATGTTTCGCAAAATCCATCGCCAAAAAAACCTATTTCTGAATTTTCATCGTTGGAAAAAATATAATATCACGAATACTGGATTGATTCGTTAACAGCATCACAACACGCTCGATACCGATACCGACACCACCTGTGGGCGGCATTCCAGTTTCAATCGCATGCAAGAAATCTTCATCCATCGGGTGCGCTTCTTCATCAACACCACGTTTTGATTCTTGATCAGTCAGACGATTTCGCTGTTCTTCGGGATCATTTAATTCTGAATATGAATTACCAATTTCCATACACGCAATGAACGGTTCAAACCGTTCAACAAGTTTTGGATTATTTCTGTGAATTTTTGTCAGCGGAGAAATATCGACCGGATGATCCATCACAATTGTTGGTTGCCATAAATGTGGTTCTGCAGCGATTTCAAAAACCTTCATTTGCTTTTCGCCTGTTGATAAATTCTCAAGCTTGATCGGTTTTCCAGAATTTGTTTTTAAATAATTATCCAGCGCTGAAACATCATCCGGATTAATTTTTGCATACTCAGTGATGCCATCCATGACAGTCAAACGTCTCCAGGGCGGAGCCATGTTGATTTCTTTGTCTATGCCGTCTTTGTCTTTAAAATTAATAACCATCGATCCTGTGATTTCTTGACACACAGACGACACCAGATCTTCGAACTGTTTCATTTGATAATTGTAATCTGTATAGGCTTCGTAAAATTCAAGCATCGTAAATTCAGGATTATGTGTACGATCGATGCCTTCATTTCTGAAATTTTTTCCGACTTCGTAAACTTTCTCGAACCCACCGACGATCAAACGTTTTAAATATAATTCAGGTGAAATTTTCATGAATAATTTCATATCCAGTGCGCGGTGATGAGTCGTAAACGGATGAGCTGCAGCACCGCCGTACAAAGGTTGCAACACAGGAGTTTCAACTTCCATAAAGCCACGTTTGTCCAAAAAGTTTTTAATGGCTTTAATAATTTTTCCGCGCGTCACAAAAACTTTGCGCGAATCCAAATCTGAAATCAGATCCAGATGACGATGGCGATATTTAATTTCAACGTCTTGAATACCGTGAAACTTTTCAGGAAGCGGTTCAAGTGTTTTTGTTAAAATTTGAAATTTTTGAACGTACAGGCTTAACTCACCTTTTTGTGATTTAAAGATATAACCCTCAAGTCCAACGATATCACCCAGATCAACCAAATCAAAACTTGCGCGATCCATTTCATTTTGTTCTTCGATTTTAATATAACATTGTAACGATCCCGTTTGATCTTGAACGTTAAAAAAACTGGCTTTACCCATCGCACGCAAAGTCATCAGTCGACCTGCTACACGAAAATTTGTTTCAAGTTTTTTTTCACCAGAAGCCAAATCAGAATACTCTTTCACAAGTTTTTCAACATGCACATTTTGATCAAATGAATACGGATATGGATTTACACCCTTTGCACGTAATGCATGAAGTTTTTTTCTTTTTTCGGCCTTGATCGGATTATCCTGATGATCTGACATTATAAACTCTTTCCTGCAAAAGTTTCCATGACGTTTTTCAAAAGCTCTATGGCTTCTTTTTTCGGACGCTGAAAAGCATTTCGACCCATGATGCTGCCGAAGGCTCCGCCTTGAGCAAGCTGTTTGACTTCTTCAAGTAATGCCGGGGTATCCTTGGCTTCACCACCAGAAAAAATCACAATGCGTTTGCCGTTATAACAGCTTTGCACAACGTGACGAATACGATCCGACAATTTCTCAATTTTAATATTTTGTGAATCGTAAACTTTTTTGGCCTCGGCCTGTTCAACAAATGCTGTTGGTGGTTTGACTTTAATAATGTTCGCACCCAATTGCGCGGCGATATGCGCCGAATATGCAATCACATCAATTCCCGTTTCGCCGTCTTTTGAAATTTGTTCGCCACGAGCGTACGACCAAATCACAACCGCAAGACCTGCTTTTTTCGCAAGTCGTGATGCTTCGGCGATTTCTTCGTACATTTGTTTACGCTGTGATGATCCCGGATAAATTGTGAAACCGATTCCTGCACAACCTAATCGTAAAGCATCATCCACATTTGAAGTTAATGCCGAGATCGGATTTTTTGATCCATACAAAACATCTGAATTATTTATTTTTAAAATCAATGGAATTTCACCCGCGTAATCACGCGCACATAATTCAAGCGCACCCAATGGCGCTGCATAGGCGTTACAACCTGACTCAATCGCTAAATCAAAATGATAACTGGGATCATAACCGTCTGGATTTTTCGCAAACGTACGAGCTGGTCCATGTTCAAAACCTTGGTCCACGGGAAGGATCACAAGCTTGCCTGTGCCTGCCAATTTTCCGTGATTCATCATTCGAGCCATGTTCGTTAACACACCGATATTTTCAGCTCCATACCAACTTAAAATTTCACGTACGCGTGGGGTCATGATTGTCTCCTGTTTTTTCGTCTTGATTCGAGTGATTATTAAAATACTTTGCAAATACAAAGTCATCAAGATATGAATTTAGCTATGAATTTAAATACGAATTTATCTGCCAATTTACCTTTGAATGTAACTTTTGAAGTCACACCAAATCCTGCGACAATGAAATTTATTTTCTCAAATCAGATTTCTGATCAAACAGCAGATTTTCCAAATAATGAATCAACCGACAGATCTCCGTTGGCTGCCAAGATATTTGGCTTTCCGTGGGTTTCTGCAGTGTTTTTGGGCGAAAATTTTGTCACAATCACAAAGCAAGACTGGGTCGAATGGTCCGTTTTAGCAAAACCATTATCCGGCTTATTGGCCGAACACGTCACAAGTGGCCAACCCGTTTTATTAAATTTAGTCGCAGCGAATAATGAATCCGAAAACGATTCGCCGATTGTTAAACAAATCAAAAGATTATTAGAATCTGAAATTAAGCCTGTCGTGGCCCTTGATGGCGGCGACATTGCTTTTGTAAATTACGAAAACAATATTTTAAGTCTTAAAATGATGGGCTCGTGTTCGGGTTGCCCCAGTTCACAAGCGACGTTAAAGGACGGAATCGAAGTTCGCATGAAACAAGCGATCCCTGAAATTTTAGAAGTTATTGCGGTTTAATGAATTAGCAAGAGATTTGCCGCGCGCTTACCTAGTTCAAGCATAACATTTGATGTCAACTCTTCTTCTGCAGAATCAAAATTTAGAGTGCAATTTTTTATATCTGTAAAATTCAAGAGTGTTCGAGATTGCGAATGTTTACCTCTGATTTCAACAAAGTTATTAACTTTTTTTGTTGAAATTTGAATATGAAAAACGTACTGATTTTCATATTCTACGGGGTAAAAACCTAACGTTAAAACCTGTAGAAACGTCTGTGCTACGCCGTCTAAAATATGCTCGACATAACTCACGCTGAATTTATCTTCCCTGTAAATGCTAATTATATTGGGAGAATCTTCATCAAGAACAATCGATCCTCCAGCACCTTTTAAAAAGTTGTATATATAGTTTTTTTGCGCGAGCAGCTGATAATCGCCATGTGCAGTAGACGTCAGGTTGTTTTCTGGCATAAAAATATCATATTTAAATTTAATATTGAATTTTTGAGGCAGATAATTTTTATTGATCTGAATATTTTCACTCTCGACAAATTTTGTAAACTTAACAGCGCAGCCAGTAATAAAAACCATCGTTAAGAAAAGAAGAGTTTTACATTTATTCATTTTAATATTTTACAGCCTATACCTTCTAGTTGAAAGAAATTTTCGTACAAACAAGTCTAGACATTAAGTTTGCTTCTCACGTAACTCAGGCGCGAAAGAATAGTATATCTTTTTGATAAATATCCATCTAAAATGTTCTCTATTTTTTCACTTCAGCCGCATCAACACCGTACTCAAGAATTCCTTTGAATGTTTCAAATAAAATTCCTGGGTTAACTCCGTTTCGGCGCAACGAACATTCGATCGAAAATTCCGATTCATCTTTGTCGTTGCCATAATAAATCTGCATCGTTGCATAATTATTATCAATGTCTTCTGTACCAGGTTTAATACCTAATTGTTTGAACACTTTTCCATTCTCAAGTGTTCCCTTAACTCCGATGACAGCACAGGCTTGACGAGACCTTCCGAATTGAACATCCAGAATTGATTTTGTTTCTTCAACAAGAGCACCTTCACTCAGCGCTAATTTTTCTTGATCCGCGGCCTCTGACACAATTGCTTTTTTTAATTTATCAACATCAACAATTTTGAGTGTCTTGGTTTTTTTTGTAATTTCAGCATAAGTTAATTGTTTTTCGATATCGGTATTAAATTGGCCTTTGTCATTTTTAAAATCAACAACATCAATAAAATTTTCTGCAAAGTATTTTTGTGAAACATCACCTTCATAAAAACATGCAATATCCAACGACTTCTTGCCTGAAGCAAATTTAGCAACCAACATATTACTTAACTTGGGGTCCGTTGATTTTTTAGTTTTTAATTCAATGAATTTTAAAATATCATTTTTCTCTAAGGCTGTTTTGACGTTAAATTTACAACCCATTCCAAATTTGCGTTTTGTAATCATGTTCATCGCGCGAGTATCCAAGGTTAAATAATTTTCAAATAAAATACGTGAATCTTTCAGCTTGATTGAATTTAATAATGATTCATCTAAAATCTTGATTTCAGTAAAATGCAGACCGGCCTTTTCGGTGGCCACAATTGGCGCCGACTTATTGGCCACTTCCGCCATAGGTTTTTTATCGGAAACAGTTTGTACCGACACTACAGCCTTGACCGTTGCATCGGACGCAGCCACTAGTGAAACAGCTTTAGAATTATCATCGGATGTTTTTTTAGCTTGCGTAGAATCGTCAGAGGCTTTCTTTGCAACAGAAGTGTCATTTGATTGTTTGTTTGAATTTATGACGATTGTCCCATCACCCGATGCGGCCTTGGACCCATCACCTGAGCTGGGTACAGCCAGCGTACCATCTGCCGAGGCCGATTTTGTGACTACATTTTTTTCATCGATTGGTGGAGTTTCTTTTTCAAGAGTTGTATTTTTTGGTTTTAGTCCGGGACGGATGACATCTTTTTTTGTACATGAGAATGTCGCGACCATACCCAAAGTTAAAACGGTTTTTAAAAAAATAGCTTTTGTCATAGATACTCCTGCTTTGTTTATATTATTAAACAAAGCACAGACCGTTCCAGACAGCTTCAAATCAGTTCGTCGTCAACAGCAAGGCTTGAAAACAATTTCGACAGCACGACAAAAAGAGTCACTTTTTGATATCTTTATATGAACCGTAATGATTGTACGAGTTTAAGACACTTTTAAAATTGGTCTCAAAATTGAACATTATCAAAAACCATGAACGCACGGTTAAAAAAAAATTTAGTCAAAATCTTCGGAATCGCAGTACTGGTTGCTGCCGCTGGATTCTATGGAATGACCCGTGAGAATGCTTTTCAAAAAGCGGCCGCAATGAATATGGTCGGCAACGCGCAATTAAAATTTTCTAAATCGAGCTATCAGTTGTCGTTTCAAAAGCTTTCAAAATTAGATGAATCAAAAATTGAAACTGAACTTAAAAAAATTCACCAAATCACAGAGAAAATTTCAGCAACTTCAATATCACAAAATGGTGAAATTATGATTACGCTGGCCAAATCGATTGATAACAATATCGTATTGGTTGTTTTTAAAAATCAACAAATACAAATGATTCAAAAAGTACTGGCCTTTACTGATAATCGTATTGATTTTCAATATGGAACAATTGAGTTTTTGCCTGAACAAAAACAAAAACTGGCCTACAGCGCAAATATCGAATTAGAATTTTAATATATTCAGTTAATTAAATTCAATCTGACAAATATCATTTAATTTAATAAGTCCCAAAACTTCAGGTGTAAAATATTGCCCGAATGTAATTCGCGGACCCTTGGCCGTTTGATGCAGCGGCAGATATTTTAAAGTTTCTTTTAAAGCAACCTGTCCCGTTGAATAATCCATATTTACAATCACACACCTTGAGCACATTTTTGAATTCGTAAATTGAGCGCCGCCAATTTGAATCGATCGTATTTTTTCTTCAGCGAACGCATCCAAACCTGAAATAATAATATTCGCACGAAATCGATCCATTTGCGATAGTGGCAAGTTATTTTCTGCAAGTCGCTGATTGACCGCGATCAACGAGTTTTCATTGGTCAAAAGCACAGGCCGGCTATCCACAAACATAGTTTCTTTTGAAACTTCTGTTTGCGCAGCTTCAAGATCACGAAAACTTTCTTTTTGATAGCGAACCAGTTTTACATTTTGTTGTAAAAAATCAGAAAATACAGAATTGATTTCATCTGATGCGATTCCTGCTTTTAATGTAACGTCTTGTACAATAACTATGTTCGTCTGTGTATGTTGCTGATTCAAATCAATATGAATTTTTTTTTGATTTAGGCTGACGATCAAATTGTTTTCTGAAATTTGCGTGTGAATTTGCGATAGCTGCGAATGTGTGCGTAAAGTAATAAATTGATTATTTTCATCAACAAGCATCCAGCCCCGATCATACAGGGGGCCGGTGTTTATAATTTGCATTTGCGTGGTTGAAATTCCGCGACAGGATTTAATCGGAAAAATATTTAATCCTGTAACGCGAATTTCATTCATTGATGAAAAGTCCTACATTCCTAAGACGTAATAAAACATCAACGGAGCTACAATCGATGCGTCTGATTCTACAATATACTTTGGAGTATCGATCGCTAATTTTCCCCAAGTGATTTTTTCGTTGGGAACAGCGCCAGAATACGAACCGTACGAAGTTGTTGAATCAGAAATTTGGCAAAAATAACTCCATAATGGAACATCATCATGACCTAAATCTTGAGACAACATCGGCACTACACAAATTGGAAAGTCACCGGCGATACCGCCGCCAATTTGAAAAAATCCGACTTTCTTTTTCGTAGCGGTTTTCATGTACCAATCCGCCCACGTCATCATGTACTGAATACCCGATTTAACAGTGTGTGGATTTTTAAGATCGCCCTTAATTAAATGACCTGTAAAAATATTACCTGTTGTTGAATCTTCCCAACCCGGTACGACCATTGGCAGATTTTTTTCAGCAGCTGCTAGTAACCAAGAATTTTTAGGATCAATTTGGTAATATTGTTTCAATTCACCAGACAATAATATTTTGTACATGAACTCATGCGGAAAATAACTTTCACCTTTGTCTTCGGCTTCTTTCCAAACTTTTAAAATGGCTTTTTCAATACGTCGAATTGCTTCTTCTTCAGGGATGCATGTGTCTGTTACGCGATTTAAATGTTTTTCTAATAATTTTTGTTCGTCCGCCGGAGTCAAATCACGGTAATTTGGAATTCGCACATAATGATCATGAGCCACCAAATTATAAACGTCTTCTTCAAGGTTTGCACCCGTGCAAGAAATCGCATGAACCTTGTCTTGGCGGATCATTTCGGCCAACGACAAACC
>CANBND010000115.1 GCA_947370945.1 Pseudobdellovibrionaceae bacterium
TCGCAAATAAAATCATTCACAGAATTAAATTTTAGCGACACGGCCGCTCCGCGAACACGTTTTTTAATGAGTCGATTTCCTGAATTTGAAAATTTTTGGCAAAAAATAATGTCACAAAATAAAGTCTGATTCACTCAGATGCATTTTGATAAATTAAATTATTCTTTTGCAAATGAAACCACAGATATTGAATTGTCTGCGATGCCAGAAAATGCTCATTCCGTTTTTTGCATTGCAGGTTCCGGCTCAAGATTTACTCCGTTGCTCAGTAAAAACCCCGTTCGCATGGATGTTGTTGATTCGTCAGTGGCGCAATTATATATCGCCGAGCTTCGTTATCGAGCGATCAAGCAGTTAGATTTTGAAAGTTATTTAAAGCTGTTGGGCTATAAGACCACGACAGCTCATCAACGGCTAAATATATTTTTATCGTTAGATTTAAAAGAGGACTTGAAAATTTTCTGGCTTGAAAAAAATACGAACTGGCAAAAAAAAGGTTTTATTTTTATTGGCAGTTGGGAAAAAAAATTACAGTGGCTGCGGAGAGTATTTTTTTTGTTTCATTTTAAAAAACTAGGTTCAACATTCAACAGCAAAAGTCCAAAAAATTTCCCGATGCGAGCGTGGAATTTGTTTTGTCGGTTTATACTGAATGAATCGCTTGTTAGAAAATTATTATATTCAGATCAATCAAAATATAATTTACCCTTGCCGTTTTCAGAATTTGTGAATCAGCAGTTTAAGCGCCAAATTTTAAAAGCGCCATTGGACCGTAATTTTTTTCTACAGTTTTTGTTTTGCGGCAATCTGCTTTCACCCGATTCATGGCCCATAGAAGCCGATTCGAATATTTTTGAACAGGCAAAGAAATCAACTACGCAGGTTACATTTGTTCTAAAAAATTTAAATGAAATTAAAGACTTCGGTTATGATTTTTATTCTCTTTCAGATTGTTTTTCATATCTTTCCGATGATGATTCGCAAAATTTTTTAAATAAAATTAAAGCTAGTGGTGTTAAAGTAAACGGAGTCATTCGATATTTTATGTATCACCCTGATATCGATTTCAGTCATTTCCAGTATTCTGAAAATGATTATTCAAATCAAGAGTATGTGCCAATATACAAGATCATTCATTTTAGCACATAGCTTGTATTCATAATACATCTGCGCTATTTTTTTCGCATGAAATTTTTTATATTTATATTTTTATTCGCAGCAAAAGCATTTTCAATCCAAGATTTAGAATTGAATGTGGTTGACCAAAATTTTAGTTCTTCAAATAAAATTGTGATCTCGGCGGATCAAATAAAAAAATCGCATGCAACCAATGTCGCGCAATTATTATCCAGCCAAGCGAACATTTCAGTGTCTAGTACCAGTTTTCAACCGAATTCGATTTATTTGCGCGGCGGAGATTCAAGCCATGTTTTAATTTTGATTGATGGTGTGCCCACGTACGACCCATCGACCGTTCAACGGACCGTCAATTTAGGAAATTTAAACTTAAAAAATATTAAAAAAATTGAAATTATCAAAGGCAGTCAATCCGTGGTCTACGGTGGACAAGCGTTATCAGGTGTTATAAATATTGAAACATTTCCATCAAAAATTGAAACACATGGTGAATTAAATCTTGAAACTGGTTCCAATCAAAATCAAATATCGGCCGGCCAGCTATTTTCAGTTTCGCCGCAAATTGCTTTTTCAAACAGCGTACTTTTGCAAAAAACTGAAAGCGGATCGCCGGTTTTAAACTCTGCAAAGACGTACCCAGATCAATT
The DNA here is from genome assembly GCA_947370945.1 of Pseudobdellovibrionaceae bacterium. GTDB lineage: Bacteria > Bdellovibrionota > Bdellovibrionia > Bdellovibrionales > Bdellovibrionaceae > Pseudobdellovibrio. The sequence goes on from CANBND010000115.1 coordinate 1,785, forward strand.
GGGATCAGCTGACGCATCAGTTTTAATCAAACCAAATGATTTAGATAAAATTATTTTACACTTTAATTACTCGGACTCTAAAACTCAGATTGCAACAACAGACTTTGCAACCTTTAAGGCCTTAGACACAGAAAATTTTGCATCAAACACAGAAAATTTTAATTCAACACTTTTATATAAAAAAGAAAATGCATTTCAATTTTCATTGGCCTATCAATCGACGCGCAGATTATTTCTGCAAAACGCATTCGACGGCGGTGGCACGGCGACGGATCAGGATTATCGTGGCCAATTGCTTTTGGCACGTTTAGATTTTCAGATTTTAAATACACAGAAAAACCATATATTTGCGGGTTACAGCCATACCCAAGAGGCCATGAAATCATTAGATACAAATATTTTGAAATCCGATATCGACTATCAAAATGAAGGTGTATTTGTTAAAGCCGACAGTTATCTAACGGATCATATTTTGCTAGAAGCTGGTGCCAGGCACCAAATGAGCCAACTCAAATCGTTGGATGATACGTATCAAATTGGATTTACATTCAACAAAGAAATTAAAATTGAATATGCGACAGGATTTAAATCGCCATCATTGTTCCAGTTATTCAGTTCGTACGGTAATATTAATTTGCAACCTGAAAAAGCTAAAAGCACTTCGGTATCCTACGAAAAAAAAATTAATGACCAAATTTTCTTTTCGATAACCGGATTTGATTCGCGATTTGACAATTTGATCGTGATCAAAGGTTCCCCGCAACGTTATGAAAATGTGTCTTCAACAAGGACAATCGGAGCCGAAATTTTGACATCGATCAGTGACCAGCAGAATGCCGTCGATTATTCGTTGGCGATGGGCTATCAAGAGCCCACAGATCTAAGCACAGGCACGTGGCTGATCCGCAGACCCCTTCGAACAGCAAGTTTTAAAATTTCTAAAAAAATATTTGATAAATTTAGCTTGTCTGGCGAATTTAATCACACGGGCAGCCGCCGTGACCGAGAAGCGGGCGGGCGCTATTTAACTGTGGATGACTTTACATTGGTCAATTTAATTTTTGATCTGCAGACCAGCGACAATTTTTCAGTTTTTGCGCGTTTCGATAATGTTACGGATCAGATTTATCAGACTGCATTCGGCTTTTATACACAGGGCGTTTCCGCCAAAGCTGGGTTACAATTCAGCTTTTAGGTTTTGTGAAATTTTCTGAGTAAATAAAAACTACTGATTAAAACTAAGCCGATGCAAATCAGTTGCGAAATACTTAATGTGCCAATGATTAGTCCGCGATCATCATCTCTGAAATATTCAAAAATAAATCTGAATATTGAATGCAGTAATATCCATTTGAAAAATAAATACCCACCAAACATTTTTTTATTTCGTTCAATCAATAACAGCAAACCTAAAATAAAAAATTCACCCAACATCATATATAATTGCGTTGGATGGCGTCCGCCAACGGCCCACGGAAAATTACAGCGTTGACCGTAGCAGCAGCCCTCAAGAAAACATCCGACGCGTCCAAAGGCATAGCTGGCTGACAAAAGTGGTGTATAAAAATCAGCCCACAATAAAAAGTTTTGTTTTTTCAATTTTAGATAAAACCAACCACTGAGCACCGCGGAAAAGAAACCACCAAAATAAACAAAGCCACCATTCCAAAATTTTAAAATGTGGTCTGGATATTCTTTGTAAAAAGCCCATTCTTCGTAAAACACATGAAACAATCGGCCGCCCCAAAAACCTGAAATCATAATGATCAACGCCAGATTAAAAGCTATTTTTCGATCAAAATTTTTTTCGACAGTAGAATCTAATCGAGCGGAAAGCCAAAACAATAAAAATGTTAAGGAAAGTGAAATGACTAAAAAAAACGAAGGTAACTGTAAATTAAAAAAATTAATCTGCGGTAACATTTTTTTCCGTTAAGATCATATATATTAATAAACAGACTCCGCAGACGATGGCCATATCGGCAACGTTAAATGCGGGCCAAGCATATTTTGCAGACCAATGAAAATCAATAAAATCAACGACATATTTATAATGCAAACGATCGATGTAATTACCCAAGGCACCACCAAAAATACTTGATAACGCAATAATCTGGGCTGTTTGATGTTCTTTCAATGTTTTTAAAATGTACAGAATTAAAATACAAGCCAATGGTGGCATCGCTAAAAAGAAAATATCCCTGAAAAGTACCGGAGTTTGGGCTAAAAATCCAAACGCGGCCCCGAAATTTCTGACGTAAGTTAAATTAAAAAAATTTTCAATAATGATTTTGGTTTCATGCAATTGCATCTGCGTATGCACAAATGTTTTTGTCAGTTGATCGATTCCAATGATCACAAATGAAATACAAACTAAAAAAGTAATCTTTTTTTGAAAAATTTTATTTAACAAAAAAGATTCATTCATTACGTTAAAGCCTCGACACATTTCTGACAAACACCCAATGTTTTCTCAGCAGTAGAAATTTCGTTTGAATACACCCAGCAGCGCACACATTTTTCGCCAGTGGCTTTTTCGGTGACAACGCCGTAGCTGCCTTTTTTTAAAGTCACAGCTGAAACGATTAAAAATTCCCTGACATTACATTTTTCATGACTGGCATTCAGCCGCTCAAGTGCCAACATGTTATCGCCATCGGCCGTAATTGTGACTTGAGCTTCTTGGCTCGAGCCAATAATTTTTGGAGCTCGCAGTTCTTCTAATTTTTTCTGAACATCAGATCTAATCACTAACAATGTATCGAATAATTTTTCAAGCTCCGGCTTGTGCCAAGCAGCTACAGGCTCAGGAAACTTTTCTAAAAATACTGAATCGTGTTTTTTATCGTTTAAATACCCATAAGTTTCTTCGGATAAAAATGATAATATCGGAGCCATCGCAGTAATTAAATTCACAACAACATGGTGATAAACAGTTTGTGCGGCTTTACGTTCAAGGCCATCAGGCTTCCATGTGTAAACACGGTCTTTTAAAATATCCATGTACGTTGCGGATAAGGTCACTGTGAAAAAATGGTTCAGCGCATGATACACTTTGAAAAATTCATACACATCATAAGCGCGGGTGACTTCAGTTAATAATTTATTTAATTGATGCATCATCCACTGATCTATCAGGGGCATTTTTTCAACGGGAATTTCTTCAGTTGCAAAATTAAAATCAGAAATTGAACCCAATAAAAATCGCATTGTGTTTCTGATTTTTCGATACGATTCCGTCACGCGAGTTAATTCTTCTTTGCCGCAACCGACATCGTTTCCGTAATCGCCGTAACTTGACCACAGACGAACAATTTCCGAACCACTGACTTTTGTGACTTCATTCGGATCAACAACGTTACCCAATGATTTACTCATTTTACGACCTTGTGAATCCATCACAAAACCGTGCGTAATTAACGCTTTGAACGGAGGTCGATTATTCGTCGCCATGCTGGATAACATTGATGTATTAAACCAACCGCGATGTTGATCCGAGCCTTCTAAATAAATATCAGCCACCGGATTTTTATATCCACGTTTGGCTTGAACAGCGGCATGACAAACTCCAGAGTCAAACCAGACATCTAAAATATCACGACCATGTTTATACCCAGGCTTACCCACAATTTTTTCTGCAGGGGTCTGCGCAAACGCTTCGATGCCGCCAGCTTCAACAACATCTGCAGCACGCATCATCACATCATAATCCGCCAGCGGTGTGCCATCGGCTTCAGAATAAAATATTGGAATCGGTACGCCCCAAATTCTTTGACGTGACAAACACCAGTCAGGGCGATTTTCCATCATCGCATGAAATCGTGCTTTACCCCATTCAGGAAAAAACTGAATTTCGTCCATGGCTTTCAAAGTATTTTTTCTGATTTCGGTTTTTTCTTGGTCGATCCCGATAAACCATTGCGCTGTCGCACGGAATATCAATGGCGTTTTTGAACGCCAGCAATGCGGATAGCTGTGAACAAATTCAGAAAATTTAATCAGATGATTTGATGCTCGTAATTTTTCAACGATCAATGGGTTCGCTTTGAAAATATTCATTCCCTGCATTTCAGGAAATTCATCTGTGTACTGACCTGATTCATTCACAGGGCACAATACAGGTAATTTATATTTTAAAAATCCAACGCGGTAATCGTCAGCGCCGTGTCCGGGTGCTGTGTGAACGCAACCAGTACCAGCTTCTGCTGTGACGTGATCACCTAAAATTACAATTGAATCACGATCCAAAAATGGATGGCGCGCTTTCATTAAATCCAGATCAGCACCTAAGAATCTTGAAATTAAAGTTAATGATAATCCAGTTTCTTTCTCTACAGTTTCTTTTAAATTAAATGCGATAACTAAATTTTCATGATCAACAGACGAAAAAACTCCGTATTCAAAATCTGGATGTAAACAAATTCCAACATTCGCAGGTAATGTCCACGGGGTCGTCGTCCAAATCACAAATGAAGTTTTACCTTTTGGAGAATTTAATTTTTTTAATGTTTCAGAATCAGTCACATCAAATTTCACATAAATCGAAGGTGATTTGTGATCGTGATATTCAACCTCGGCATCTGCTAAGGCGGTTTTCAAAGTCCAATTCCAGTAAACGGGTTTTGTTCCTTGATAAATCACGCCGCGCTTAAATGCTCGCGCGAATTCACGAATTTCTTCGGCTTCATAGGATTTATCCATTGTTAAATAAGGATTTTCCCAGTCAGCTAAAATTCCAAGTCGTTTAAATTGTTCACGTTGATGCGAAACCCATTTTGTCGCTTCTTCGCGGCAGAGGGCCAAAATTTCTTGATCGGTTTTTACAATTTTTTTCTCGGCTAAATCTTTCATGACCTTGTGTTCAATCGGCAGTCCGTGACAATCCCAACCCGGAATAAACGGAGCACTAAAGCCCTTCATTGATTTGTATTTCAAAATAAAATCTTTTAAATTTTTATTTAAGGCATGACCAATGTGAATTGATCCATTGGCATAGGGTGGTCCATCGGGCATCGTAAAACCAACACCATTGGAATTTTTTTCTTGGATGCGTTGATAAATATTATTTTTTTCCCAAGCCGATATTATTTTGGGTTCGTTGATGGGCAAATCACCCTTCATTGGAAACGCAGTTTGCGGCAGTCGGATTGTCGATTTGTAATCAGGCACGTTTGTATTTGCTTTATCAGTCATGTGTTGTCTCTTTTGTTAGGAGCATAAAGAGTAACAAAAAATAAAACATCAGAGTACATTTTATACGTCGTAGTGTGAAAAAAAAGTGAGCTGCTCACCGCAATCCTTAGGCACAACTGACTTAGGATTTAAAGTCCCATCCTTAGACTGGTGTATGTTCGCATCCGGATACCCATTTTCAGGACTAAAGGTCTAAAAATCGCCGAACAATTTCAAGCACTAGTAAAACTAGACTTAAAATCATTCGAGCAATTCGGACAAAACGTCGAAACATCTTATAGTGGATAAGTGATTCCGGCATTCGGACCTCCTTTCGTAAGAAAGAAGTCAGTTGTCATTTAAACCGAAGTGAGACAGCTCGCTTCGGCCTAAAATTTCAAACTGACATTTTGTGTGCCAGATTGAATATATACAGCGGGCTATTGATTATCGTCTATTTATCGTCTATAATTAGACAATAATGCTAAAATATAAAATTACCGAAAAGCTGCTTAAAACGATTTCAGACATCCATGTTCAAATTCATAAATTCGAGAATAAAAAATATAACTCGGTCGTTCTGGCGGACTTTGATTTTGCAGCGCGCAGTTTATCTGCTTTTGCTTCGACCAGCATCGAAGGCAACCCTTTGCCATTGACGCAAGTAAAGCAAATTCTGAAAAATTCACCAAAGCAAAAAAGACAAACCGAAATCGAAGTGCTGAACTATAATTCGGCACTGGTGTGGTTGAATAAAATTTTAAAAACAAAAAAAAATATATTTGATGAAAAATTCATCCTTCAGTTACATCAAAGTGTGATGCAAAATTTATTGTTGAAATCAAAATGTGGTCATTACAGAAATGAACCTGTTTTCGTCAATGATCCAAAGCTGCGGAAAACAATTTTTTGGCCACCAGATCACACCGATGTAAAAAAATTAATGACACAATTATTTCAATTCATTCATGAAAATATAAATCAAATCGACCCGATTATTTTAGCGGGCTTGTTTCATAAACAATTCGTCATTATCCATCCTTTTATTGACGGTAATGGTCGTTCGGTCAGATTGTTAACAAAAAGCCTGCTTGCAATTTTAGGTATTGATACATTTCATTTATTCAGTTTTGAAAATTTCTATAATCAAAATGTGACTCAGTATTTTAAATATGTGGGTGTTCAAGGAAATTACTACGATATCGTCGCAAAAATTGATTTTACGCATTGGCTTGAATATTTCGCAGACGGGCTGTTGGATGAATTGTATCGTGTCGAAAAAGAATTAGATCGCCTTCAGCAAAATGAAATTTCACAACCACAGATTCTGCCAGATCAAAAACTGATCATCGAATTTCTTGAAAAAAATGGTCGTATC
>CANBND010000116.1 GCA_947370945.1 Pseudobdellovibrionaceae bacterium
TCCGAATGCAGATCAAGAATTAAATTCAACGCAACTTGAATGTCTGTTGGTTGCCTTAAATAAATTTCCTCTTTTAGAAAAAAAATATGTAACACATACAGAAATCAAGAGCGAATTATGGCGTTAATTCATACTCCTGAAAACTTTGAAAATTCACCGATTCCTGATTTCAATTTATTGGCGACGGATCTTAAGCACTACAGCTTGAATAATTTTAAAAATAATAATCCGCTACTGATTATGTTTATCTGCAATCACTGCCCCTACGTCAAAGCGATCGAAGACCGTTTGATTCAGTTGGGCCATGATCTAAAAAATGAAGACATCAATGTTGTTGCAATATGTTCAAATGATGAAATGAATTATCCTGACGACAGTTTTGAAAAATTAAAATCACGCAGCGAAGAAAAAAAATATCCGTTCATTTATTTGCACGACAAAGATCAAACTGTGGCAAAATCATTTGGTGCTGTTTGTACTCCCGATTTTTTTCTGTACGATAAAAATTTAAAATTAAAATACCGTGGCCGATTGGATGATTCATGGAAAGACGAATCACTTGTGACAAAACGCGAATTATATACGGCGGCTATGGATTTAAAAAATACAAACGAAATCAGTTTTAAACAAACGCCTTCGATGGGGTGTTCTCTGAAATGGATCAAAAATGATTAAACACACACTCACAGCCATCAGCATCGGATTTTTTATTTTTATTTTGTATATGATGCAATATACGGGCGCATTTAAATCTGTAACGGTGGGGCTTGATACACGTGGACCGTACACGTTGATTTACAAAGAACATACGGGTGCCTATCATCAAATTGTTTCGACAATTCAAGAGGTCGAAACATGGGCCAAAGAAAATAAATTAAAATGCAGATTAAGCTTTGGAGAATATTTTGATAACCCCGACATGGTCGAAGAAGGTCGCCTGAAATCACGCGGCGGATGCCTTGCTGATCCATTAGCACCTGAAGAAAAAAATATCTTATCAAAATTAATTTTACCAAAAGATTTTAAAACAGATACAATTTTAGAAACCAAAGCCGTCGTAGCACTTTTTTCAGGAACGCCGGGCATTGGCCCTATGAAAGTTTACCCCAAAGCCGAAGAATTTATTCAGAATGGAAAACTGAAAAAAAAAGGATCTGTTATCGAAATCTATGAAGTCTTCGATAACAAATCCATGAACACCACTTATTTGTGGCCTGTTGAAAATTAAAATTTAATACTTTACGGACAAGTCACGATTCTCATGGATAGGGCTAAAGCTTCCGTATTCACTCGCGCACGAGCCGACCCCTGTAACATGACCGATGAATTTGCTCGTACTACAACGTCTTTGCCACAAGCTGATTCTGCAACGACTCCGACAGAATTTAAGACCTGATTGCTGCGAACAATTTTATTTGCAGCAGACACCTCAGCTTTGAGCGGAACCCCTGATTGACCTGCTAAAAAAACTTCAAGCTGTGTTGAGGCCTTTGCTCCAGCACCAGCCAATAATCTAACTTTTTGTGAAACATCTAAAATTTGTAATTTCTGACCAGCTTGTAATTTAACTGACATCGACAACATACACGATTTACGAACAAGGGATGGGGCAATTTGTTTTTCAATATTCATCATTAACGGAATTCCAAAGCGATCAACAGATCCTACAACTGGAATTAAATCTTGACCTCCGACAGCCACAGAACAACCTGACCCTGCAATTTGCACATCCGTGATTTCAATAGCCTGTGATAAAGTTGAAAATAAAAGACTTGCGATGATGATTGTAATTGATGGTTTCATTTTGTCTCCTTCAGGCACTGCCTAATATAACTGTTACAATTCACATGCCAAATAAAAAAGGAGCTTTTGGCTCCTTTTTTACGATCAGCAAAATATAAAAATTTAAACTCAAATTAAAACGTCGCCTCTTTCTTCAAAAGCTCTTCGATCGTCATTCCGATTTCAGATTTACCTTTAAAAACGGTTCCTAATTTGCCTTTATTGAAATGCGCCAAAGTTGTATCATAGGCTTTTGCAGGTAAAGCCACATACTTCACGGCCGGCGCAATTGTTTTCGCAGTCGTGATATACATTTTTACGAAATCTTGAACTTCAGATTTTTTTGCAGACTCTGCATTCACATAAATAAATAACGGACGTGACAACGGATTGTAACTTGCATTTTCAACAGTTTCTTTTGTTGGCAATATTGATTTGCCTGACTTATTGATAACGGCCAAAGCCTTCAAAGTTTTTTTATTTTCCATATAATAAGCTAATGGAATAAAACCCAACGCACCTTTGTCGCCGGCAACACCTTTAACTAAAATATTGTCGTCTTCAGAGGCTGTAAAATCACCACGCGATGATTTTGCTTTTCCAACAATGGCTTCTGTAAAATAATCAAATGTTCCCGAATCTGCGCCCGCACCATATAATTTCAGCGCTATATTTGGCCATTTTGGATTCACATCAGACCATTTCATGACTTTACCTTGAGCCTCGGGAGCCCACATTTTTTTAAGATCCGCGATTGAAATTTCAGTCATTGAGTTTTTAGGATTTACCACAATCACCATTGCGTCAAATGCAATTGGTAATTCCATATATTTGATTTTTGCATCAGCACAAATTTTCATTTCCGATTCTGTGATCGGTCGAGACGCGTCTGAAATATCAATTTCACCACGGCAGAATTTTTTAAAACCGCCACCCGTTCCTGAAATACCCGCCGTTACTTTTGCGACACCTTTGTTTGCATTTTGAAATTCTTCAGCCATCGCTTCAGTGATCGGATACACTGTTGACGAGCCATCAACTTTGATCATTTTTGTTTCTGCATGTGCCATAATAGATAAAATAAGACCTAGTGTTAAAATAATTTTTTTCATAAATCCTCCGTTGAAGACAATATGACATCATAAATCTTAAATATCGTGTTAGTGTTTTGTTAAGACGCTCATCGCAATACCTCTGATGCTCCATTTTGAGACACATTATATTATCTATGACAGCTGTAAGGTTTATAGACACCACAGGAGGCCTTAAATAATTTTGAACACCGCAAAAACGGCTTAAGATTTGCTGTCTTACATTCTATATGAAAAAAATAATCACAGCACAGTTGCCTATTTTTGTATTTATTTTATTAGCAAGCATTTTTTCAAATGCTCAAGAAGACATTTTACTGATCGATGTAAATAATGTCGTTCCCGAAATCGATCAGATTCAAAAATTTATCGCTAGTGAACGAAAAAATGGGCGCGAACAAAATACCAATTTAGTTATTGTACCCTCGCTGAAAAGACTTTCTATGGAAAAGCGCAGGAAAATAAATAACATTTACGAAACTGAAATAAATAGTAGTCAGCATTATTATGAAACTCAATGCACTGATTCTCAGACCAAATCAAATCCACAGAAATTAGCAACTTGTGATAACAAATTAGAAACAATGAAATCAGCGCGAACAAAAATAACAAATTTAATATATGGACCAAAAAGTGATTCGACAAATTCTTTTGATACAGAAAAACTGCAAATCAATGATGTGCTTCAAGATCTTGATACTGCATTGAAAGGACCCTATAAATTTAATCGCGTTATTATTTCGGGCCACCATTTTCCTGGTGATGTTTCTGATTCACGCCGATTACTTAGCGGTGAACTATTTACGGGATTCTCTTCAGAGATCGCGCAAAAATATTTAAATGCTGCAACCTCAACGGCAAACGTCAGATCAGTGATGCTGTTTGGATGCTGGACAGGTGGACCAGATGCTTTAAAAAACTATTGGGGCAACGTTTTACCACAGGCTAATTTGCACTCCGGATTTATAAGTCCAGCTCCAATTAAATACAGCACAGAAAATTTGAACATTTTAACTTCATTTTTAAAAAATGAAAAAAGCCTTGGTGAATCAAAAACTCAAGTTGAAGCTGAACAAAATTTATCTTTAATTTACAAAGGCAACAGGCAACTTGGACTGTTAATTAAGTCTTGGTATCTCAAAAAATAATTTCGTCCTGATTTTCTGCAACTTTTATTACTGAGCAATTTCAAACTGCATTAAAACCTCAGTTTTAATTTTGATTTGCCCGCCGGACACTGACGTACTGGCAGCTGAAGAATCAAATGCCATTGATTTCATACGCCCTTCCATTTGAGGACGAACAACCATATCTGACGATGAATTGTGTGAAATTAAATATACATTTTTAATTTTAACACCCGCAGCTTTTGCCAAATTTTCAGCTTTGTCTTTTGCAGACCTCACTGCATCGATCATCGCCAGTGATGCGGCGGCTGATTTTTTATCTGAATCCCATGATATCGATTGAATATTTATTCCTGACGATTCAATTTTAGCGTTTGATGTTAAGGCATCAATCAGTCCGCCGGCTTCATCAGTTTTGTGATGTGTGATTTTAATTTGATGAACAACACGATAACCAGTGATTTTATTGTTCTGAGTTTTCTGATCATAGATATATTCAGGATTGATTGAATAATTCTCTGTCGTAAAATCGTCTTTTTTAATTTTGTATTTTTCTATGACGGATTTGATTCGATTGTATTCTTTAGCTTGGTACTCTTGTGCAGCTTTTGCAGTTTGCGCTTTACCAAAAGATTCTAAATTTAAAATCACCATGTTCGGATCAACAGATCGTTCTGCGAATCCGTTCACAGATATTAATTGTGGGTTCGTGTTGGCGAACGCAAATACGGATAACAATGTACTGATTAAAATGATAATTTTCATATTTTTCCTTTTTAAAATTATTTTCGACCTAAATAAATTTACTTTGGTTGTGTTTTACAAGCTAAAGCCATTTTTTCAAAGGCAGTGATTTTTCGACCATGTGCTGCTTCGTAAACATAATTTTTCATTTTTTTAACTGATGGATTTTGCGTCGTTAATAATTTTGAAATTTTACCGGCTGGCGTTAACAGATAAGCTGCGCCGGGGTGAAAATATTCATTGCTTTTTTTTTCATATATAAAACCAAGCTCTTCCGTTAAATCAGAAATTTGCTTTTGGTCCGCAACTAAAAAATGAAAACCCTCGGAAAAATTTTCATAACCAAAACGATGCAAATAATTTTGTTTCTTTTTTAAAGCCAATTCTGAATTTTCGTTTGGATTAATACTGAAGACTATAATCTCAATGGCTTTTCCGGGATTAAATTTCATTTTTTTTAAATCTTCAAAAAGCTGATTCAAAGTCAGTGTACACACACCCGGACAATCAAAATAAACGGGCACTAAAAACACAGGTTTTTTAGGTTGAAAATAGGACGATAGATTCACTGTTTTCCCAGACTCATCAGTAAAATTATATTTTTCGAATTGAATTTGTTGACCTTGACGATTCAATGTCGAAACCTCGGCTTTGACAGAAAAAGACAAGCCTAAACTTAATAAAAAAAATATTCCAATTAATTTAGTAATTCGTCGTCTCATTGACATTACTACGTTTAGGTAAAACTTGAATGATACCCATCATGCCTTTATCTTCGTGTTCTAAAATATGACAATGATAAACGAATATTCCTGGTTTTGTTTCGCTGAAGTCCATTCTTAATTTAACACTCGGATACACAGGTCGTCCGCTGCTATCTTTTTTTCCGTCATACTTTGGAATTATAATCGTATCGTAAATTTGTCGATCATCACCTTTTGTTGAAACACCATCACGCTCTGTTAATAAAAAATGAATTTGATGGATGTGAAAAACATGCGCTTCTTCGGCTCTGTTTTCAATGGTCCAAACTTCAACAGCATTTTCATGTGTCACAATATCAACGGGACGCTTCATATTGAAAACTTCGTCTTTTTTGCCATCAACGGTTATATAAAATTCAGTTGTTTCTTTTGTCGCATCATTAGGATCAGTGACATCCTTTTGTGCAAAATAAATTTTTCGTTTTTTTCCAAAAAATTCCCCAATTGTTGAATTCATCATTCGAGAAAATCGATTAGAACGCACATTGCTGCTAACAGCAGGAACCTTTAGCGCAGCTGTAGAATTTGGATTTGAAACCACTTTTAAAAGTGGTCGTGCCGGATCAATATCTGCACCCGTATCATAAGCTTCCGTCATCAACTGAGCATTTTTGACTGCCAGCGAAGGTGTATTGACAACAAATTCAACTCGATTTCCTGGCGCTAATAAAAAACTTTTTCTAACAATTGGCTTGGCAAACGCGACTCCTCCATGGCGACTGACGGGAACACCATCAATCGCATAAATTTGCAAATCTTGTGCTTCGCCATCGTAATCCAATTTTAAATTTAAAATGACATCTGCTGATGTATTTGCGACTCGCCACAACTCTTTTGTTTGCGGCTGAACTTTTAAAAATGGTGTCACATATTGCGGAAACGAAATCGGATGATAATTTAAAGAAATTTCAAAACTAGGAACTTCGGAAGATTCATTTTCTTTTTTTAACCCCATCTGTTCAAGTTTTTCGTCAGAGACACCAACGTTATCACGCACTGTAAATATTCGGTCATTCATGCCAACCAGCTCAGGAAAATAATTTTGCAATCCATCAACAACAATCACTCCAGTAGCTCCGCCCCAAGCAGCTTCTTGAGCTTTACCGTGAATATGCGGATGATAATAATATGTTCCTGGTGGTTCATCTAAAGGAATCGGTAAATCGTAAGTAAACGAATCACCCGCATTAATAACTGTATTAATAACTTCATCGGATCCACATGTTGGAGGAGTATTCGTACCATGAAAATGCATGTTCATTGACGTGCTATCAATATATGGCGAAGCACAACGATCTTTTACAGGTAAATCAATTCGCAATTCACCCAGCTGCTGAACTGTTTTTGCGTCTGCGCTATTATTTTTAACATGAATTTTTAAACGATCGCCTGGCTTTACATGAAATGTTGGCGACTGTTGGCCATTCGACATCAGATAACAGTATTGCAAATCATCATCAGTTTTATATGATCGATACTCAAGACTGACTTCTAATATTCCATCTTTTGAAAATAAATCGGGCGCATTTTTTAACTCACCACCAACAAGTTCTCTGGGACACTGCGGAGCTTTTGCATCAACACTGCTGACAACACGTTGATTCAAATTTATTTTTTTTGAATTAATGACCGCGAAAATGCCAATCACACCAACGAACAAACCCAGTAAATATATTTTTTTCATTCATATATTCTACTTTAAACTTTAGACGTTTTCCACACGTCCAAAGTCTGGTTCATTCAGTTCAAGCTTCAATTATTTCGCTGCGCGAATTAAATTCAAAGCACTTCCGGCTTTGAACCATTTTAATTGTTCAGCATTATACGTGTGCTTTACAGCTATATTTTCAACTGACCCGTCAGCATGTTTTAATTCCAGAACTAAATTTTTCGCTGGGGCTAAATCTTTTAAACCACGAATTGATAACAAATCTTTTTCTTGAATTTTTTCATAATCTTTCACATCAACAAAAGTTAATGCCAAGACACCTTGTTTTTTCAGATTTGTTTCATGAATACGAGCAAATGATTTTGTGATGACAGCTGTGCAACCTAAAAATCGCGGAGACATTGCGGCGTGTTCACGCGACGAACCCTCACCGTAATTTTCATCACCAACAATCATCCAACCACGTCCTGCTTTTTGATATTCACGCGCTACTTTTGCGAATTCTTTTTTCTCGCCAGTGATTTGATTATGACACTTACCAATTTCACCTGTTAAAAATGCATTGTCTGCACCCAATAACATGTTGTCAGAAATTTTATCTAAATGCCCGCGATAATTTAACCATTTACCACCCGGACTGATATGATCTGTTGTGCATTTACCTTTTGCTTTGGCCAGCAACAATTGGCCTTCGAAATCTTTACCATCCCAAACTGTAAACGGAGCTAATAACTGAAGTCGTTCTGACGTTGGACTAACGGCTACAGCAACGGCTGCACCCATAGGTTTTTGATAACCTTCTGTGTCTGGCATGAAACCAAGTTCAGGCAATTCAGGCGCATGCGGAGCTTTTAATTTCATTTTACCATTTGGACCGACTAATTCATCTGTCATCGGATTAAAATCAATTCGTCCAGCAAGACCCATTGCCATTACAATTTCAGGTGACCCTATGAATGATAATGTTTCAGGATTTGCATCATTACGTCCGCGAAAATTTCTGTTGAATGATGTTAAAATTGTATTTTTGTCTCCCGTTTTTACATCGTCACGCT
>CANBND010000117.1 GCA_947370945.1 Pseudobdellovibrionaceae bacterium
TTTATTTTTTTTAAATATGGTTTTGCAATTTCAGAAACGGACTTGCTTCGTTTTTTTGTCAAATTTAAAAGTCTGACCACGCCGATCGGAAAGCTTTGTGAAGAAATTATTTTATTATTTTTTAATGTTGAAAATTCGGCACTGCCGCCACCGATATCAATCAGTAATGCCGTATCAAAATTAATGATCTGTGATTTTAAAATCGAAAGTCTGATCAATTCAGCCTCGATTTGGCCGGTGATTGTTTTGATTTGAATTTTTGTTGTGGTTTTTATTTTTGAAATAACACTGCGACTGTTTTTAGCGTCACGCATAGCACTTGTGGCTAAGCAAATTATTTTCTGGGCTTTAAATTTTTTATTTAATTTGCTCATTTTTTTAAAAACTTCGATCAGTTCAACAGTGGTTTCTGGTTGAATTTGGCCAGAATTAAAAACATCATTTCCCAGTCGCAAAGGAGCTCTGAATTTTTTCAAAGTGATCCATTGACCCGAAGGTTGAACGTCAACAATAACCTGTCTGATGGCGTTCGAGCCGACATCGATTGAACTTATACGCATAGAGTAATTTAAGCCTTTTTTTGATTTCAATGCAAGACAGCCGCTATATTTTCTGTGTAAAATGCCAGTATGGAAAGAAATATTGATAACCAACTTGAAGAACTTAAAAAATTAATGCTTGAAATGGGCGGCTATGTTGAAAAAGCATTGGCAACTGCAATGGAAGGTTTATTTAAGCAAGATTTAAATTTATTAACATCTGTTCATAGCATTGAAAAAAATGTGAATGAAATGCAGTTAAAAATTGATAATGCCTGTTTAAATGTTTTAGCCAAACAAGGTCCTGTGGCTAAAGATTTGCGACTTATTTTATCAATGATTAAAATGAATACCGATCTTGAGCGCATGGGTGATCAATGTGTCAACATGGCCTATATCGGTAAAGACATGGTTGGTCGCGGACAAAACGTAAATTTTTCTGATATAGAAAAGATGTCGCTGTCAGCTCGAGCGATGGTCAAGGGTGCGTTGGATTGCTTTGTTCGTTTAGACTCCGCAGCAGCAGAGAAAATTTTAAAAATGGATGATGATGTGGACGAACTTAAAAATCATGTTGTGAAAACCAGCATCGCGATGATTAAGCAGAATCCGAACCTAACAGAATCTTGTCTTGATCTGATTTTGATAGCTCGTAATTTAGAGCGATTAGGTGATCACGCGACCAACATCGCCGAAGATGTCATTTTCGCTTTCACCGGAAAAGATATTCGCCATGGTGGAAGTTAACGTTATAAAAAATCACGTTTTAATTATCGAAGATGAATCATCAATTTCAGAATTGCTAAAGATGACTTTATTAGATTCCTATTTCTCAAAATTCAATTTAAAAATTGAACAAGCAGAAAGCTGTGAGCAGGCAAGACTGTTATTTCAAAATCAAAAATACGATTTGGTGTTATTGGATTGGATGTTACCTGGTGAGCAGGGTATTGATTTCTTGCGTTCAATCAAAAAATCAAATTCAGAAAATGCACAAGCTTCATTTTTGATGATGACCGCAAAATCAGATTCCGATTCGATCGTGCAGGGGCTTGAATGTGGTGCTGACGATTATGTGACGAAGCCCTTTAACTTTCAAATATTAAAAGCACGAATAAAAAATATTTTAAATCGCAAAGTAAACTCTGACAGTCAGAAAAATAATTCAGATGTGATTTTGCTTTTGGGTTTAGTTATAGATTTTGCAAAAGTAAATGTCACAGTTGACGGTCACTTGATTCATTTGACGCCGTCTGAATTTAAATTGCTGGGCTATTTAATTAAATCGCAAGGTCGAGTGTTAACTCGTGATCAGCTGATTGATTTGATTCAAGGTCAAGATGTCACTGTCACGGGGCGCACGATTGACACGCACGTTTTTGCACTCAGAAAAAAATTGGGTGCATGGGGTGACAAGATTGAAACTATTCGTGGTGTTGGTTATAGGGTATTGTCCGAATGATTTATTTATATGTCGCAAGTCTTTTATTATTTTTTGCAGCGGCATATGGTCTGAGCTATTTTATTTTCAAACGCAAAATCAGTGCACAAATTCAAAAAATGCTTTTAGTCATGCGTGCCGATGAAGTCGCCCTAGACAAACCTGCTGATGCCTATGAATCTTCGGATGATTTTTTTTCAGATCTTGAACGAGCCTCCAGCAGCCTGCGCCGTAAATATTTGCGTTTGAAAAAAAATTCAAATGATGAACGTAAAGCCTATGAAACAGTTTTTTCGGGTCTGAAAGAAGGCATCGTTACTGTCGATCAAAATTTAAAGATCATTTCATTCAATACACGGTTCATGCAATTATTTGGCTGGTCAGAAAATATTTTAGGTCAGAATACGTATTTGCAAGACATCATCCGTCAGCCTGAAATTATTGAATCGTTCAAAAAAATATTTATAGACTCAAAAATTATAAAATCGTCATCAGAGCAGATGGAAATTTTTATCAGTCCATTACCGTCTTTGGATGAAAATCAAAAATGGGTGATGGGCGTTTTTTACGATTTGTCTGAGACTCAAAAAATGGATCAAATCCGAGTCGATTTCGTTGCGAATGCTTCGCATGAATTGCGTACACCGCTGACGGTCATTAAAGGGTACTCAGATTTGTTATTGCAAAAAATGAAATCTGAAAAAAATGAAAACCTTCAAATGATCGAACCGATCGTTGAAAGTACGCAAAATATGACGTTACTTTTGGATGATTTATTAAATCTTTCAAAGCTTGAAAATTCTCATCAAATTCAAAAAGAACCTATCGACATTCAAATTTTAACAGAATCAATTTTAACTGAATTTGATTCTGTGCTTTCGATGAATCATAAACAAATTGTTTGCAGATTCGATGCGCAAAATATTTTCGCTGATGAAAGCGGGCTCCGGCAGGTCCTTCGAAATCTGATTGTAAATGCCATCAGATACTCTGGTCCACAGGCGCCCAAAATATTTGTGTCATGGTCTCAATCTGAAAATAAAATATTTTTATCTGTCAAAGACACAGGCCCTGGAATTCCCGCAGAATATCAAGATCGTATTTTTGAACGCTTTTACCGCGTCGACAAAGGCCGCTCACGAAACCAAGGTGGGTCGGGGTTGGGCTTAGCTCTGGTGAAACATCAAATGATGAATCACGGCGGTAAGGTGACATTGAAATCGTCCAATGCAGGTACAGAATTCGTTTGTGAATTTCCAAGGTATTAGATTATCCTTGTTAGGGATAATTTTAGAACTTATTGGCAGAGGGGCGCACAAGCCTGGTGAAATTGCATCACGAATGTCGGCACGTCAAACGACGTTGTCGAAAGTTTTTCAGCAGCTTCTTGAGCCAAATTTAATTATCAAAGAAATTCCTTTTGGTAAACTTGAAAAAGATTCTAAAAGCACTTTGTACAAATTAGCGGATCCTATGTTGCAGTTTTGGTTTGGCGTGTATTCACCACACAGATCCAGATGGATCAATTATTCAAAAGCTGAAAAAGAAAAATTAGTTTACGATCACGCCAGCAAAGTTTTTGAATTTGAAATTCGAAAATTAATTCCTGAATCAAAGCGTTATTGGGATTCGACAGTTGAATTTGACTGCGTTTATGAAAATAAAAAAAAGATTATTCACGTTTGCGAAATTAAATTTAAAAAACTGACGTCATCCGAAATTTCAACGCTACAAAATGTATTGAAACTAAAAATTCAGAATCTGGGTAAAAGCAGTTCTGCTTTTAAAGATCGATCGATTGAAGCAACAATTTTGAGTTGGACAGAGTTTGTTAAAATGTTGCAGGCATAAATTCCATATTTCGTAAGAAATTGAAATCTCTAGTTTTTCTAAGTTTTCTGTCAATTAAATTGACGTTTACATTTCATTTTTCAAGTTTTTTGTAACCACTTTGTTTACAAAAAACTTGCTTTTGCTGTTTTTTTGTGCAAAAAGAGTTTCAAGCAGCAAGAAATAGTTTCTTGCGAAATATAAAAACAAAACAAAAGGAAAAAAAATGAAAACTCAAATGAAATCAGTTATCGCAATGTTGGTTCTTGGCACTGTTGGATTTGCAAATGCAGCTGTAGTTAAAGGTCCTACAAGAATTATTGTTGGACAAACTTATACAGCGACAGCGCGCTATGCAGCACCATTGTCAACATTCGAAAGATGTGAAGGTCCATCGCCGGCGGCTTTGAATTTAGATTTACCAGCCTATGTGCGTGAATATGAAGGTACCATTGCGGGTCGCTCAGCATATCATATTGCGGTTAGCGAAGCTCTATCAGCTTGCAAAAATGATATGAATGCCGATTGCAAAATTGTCAGCGCTTTATATAAAGACTTCGTTAGCACAGAATTTATTGGCTACAAAGCCTGCGATGCTTCCATCACAGTTCACGGTTATCGAATGAACTAACAAATTGCTAACGTATCGAAATGACACACTGGTTACACAAAAAAGTAACCAGTGTGTTCAATAAAATGTGTCACACTGTAAAATAAATCGACACTTTACCGGACTCAAATGTCATTAAAATGAATCTCTGGGTTGGTTATTTTGGATGTCTGTTTGCAATTCAAAACTACGAAAAGTTAAACAAAAAAATAAACAGCCTTTTTAGGCAGAGGAGAATTTTATGAAATTAGTAAAATATGTTTTAATGGGATTATTAGTTGGTCAAGGTGCTTTGGCATCACAAGTAGTTGTTCAAAAATTTGGTGGAAGTTCTTATTATTTTGAAAAGTCTGAATCAGTTGCCCTAAGTCAGGCCACTGAAAGTATAAATAACCAATACAGTGAGTTCTTAATGCAGAATTCAAAATTAGAACCGAGCAAAAATCTTAAATTTATGTGCAGTAAGGTGGAGTTGCAATACGGAACCCCTTTATATCAGGTGCGTGATAGTCACAGTGGCGCTATGGACTTTCTATTGCATAATAGCAATTATTCTGCGCCAACCTATTACGTGGGTCTGAATGCAAATGTGGTGTGTACGGAAAGAACTTTGTTGGAAAAAACTTATTTAAGTTTTGCAATAAATTGTGAAAAAAATCCAAGCGAACAATGCCTCTCTAAACTTCAAGATCCGGAATTCTTAAAAACTTTAAATGGAATTGAAAATCAAACCGTCAATGTACCAGCTGAAAATAACGTTCGCGCTGATTAATTGAAATAAAAAATCATAACTTGGGAGCAACCATATGTTGAAATTTAAAAATTTAAAATATGTGATGCTCATGACTGCGATAGCCTCTGTGATCTGCTTGAAAGCAGAGGCTACTGATGGTGTAGCTGCGAAAAAAGTTTTGGTTGTTGTTGGTTATATGGATGAAGACAATTTTGAAGCTCGATTGAATCATCCATCACAGGTTAAATATTTGCCAAGCATATCTGAAAAAGTTGAATCGAATATTCGTAATTTTTTAAATATGGTTACTGTTGAAAAAAGTAAGAATTTTTTTGAAAGTAAAAAAGGATTTAAAAATGTTCAAATCACCTTATTAAATCCACATTACACCTGCGAAGGTGAAAACGGCGCGCAATCTTTTTTGCGTGGAACTGTGTGTTTTGGACAAACTGAAAAAATTAAAAATACAATGTCGTATTTAAATCAAAATATAAATTTATTTGATCAGGTTATTTATATAGGGCATTCGCGCAAAGGATTGGGGCTTGCGATCGGTCCGTTTCAAACTGAATCCACATTTGATTTAAATCACAATTTTTACAACTCTGTCGAGGCAGGTCAACTGAAAAAAATTGTCATGGCATCGTGTGAATCAAACACTTTATATAGACCATTAACTCGTTTGTTTGAACTGGTCGGAACAAATGAAAAACTTTATATTTTTCCTGACCTAATGAGTTTGACTTTAACTGAAATCAGAAAGCTATTTTTTTAAAATATGAAAACTGACGGTGAATTTCAAAAAACAAAAAAAATGTCAAAATCAGTTTTGACAAAAAAACAATGCGGAAGCATTGTTGAACTTTTGCGTTTTGAATATTCATGCCGATGCGAAAAAAATTCTGCATTTTCACTGCGTTCGTTTGCGCGAGTTTTAAATGTCAGTCATACATTGTTGTCGTTTGTGATTAATGGGCATCGAATACCATCTAAAAAATTTATTGAAAAAATTTGCGAACGATTAAATTTAGATCCCGAACAAAAAAAAATATTGATGCAATCAACGCCGTTTATTCAAGGTAAGAAAAAAACAAAAGTCAGTGATGTTGCTTACAACAAAATCAGCCTAGATACGTTTTCATTACTCTCAGAATGGCAACACTACGCTATTCTGAGCTTGCTTGAAATTGAAGGCACTGAGTTTTCGATCGAATTTATTTCAAAAAGATTAAATATCAATGAAATGCTGGCTAAAATCAGTATGCAAAGATTATTAGACCTGAAACTTGTTGAATGTGTTGAAACTCCGCAAGGTAACAAATGGAAGCAAAGTTCAGCGCCCATCGTGGTCGAGAATTTAGAATCCACTTCATACACACGAAAATTTCAAAAACAATTAATCACAAAAGCAATTGATTCAATGGAAAATGATCCTATTGAATTACGAGATATGTCTTCGACAACATTTGCGATGGATCCGCAGCATGTTGGGTACGCGCTGAAAAGAATTCGTGAATTCAGACGCGAGCTTGTTAAAGAGCTTGAAGATTTTGGTCAGCCTAAAGAAGTTTATAATATAACAGTTCAACTTTTTCCTACATCAACACAACGAGGTCAAAAATGAAAAAAATAATATTCGCCAGCTTGCTTATTAAAATTGTTCTATTAAGCTCAAATTTGTTCGCGCAGCAAAAGCCATATCGTTTGAATGAAATTCAAATTTCTACGTCATCAGCTGTTTCAAATTTTAAAACGATGAATACAAATTCAGATTTGGCAACGGTGCTGAAAACTGATGTTAACCTTCAGAAGTTTGATCGAACGAAATTGTTAAAGTTTTCGCGCGGCAACGAAGGGGGGCACGGCGGTGATCCTTATGCATCCGAATTTTATATCCTGGGTAAAATTTGCGCGGCATCGTTGGCTGAGTCAAATCAAGAAATTTTAAAAACACTTTCGGCAGATGGCGAATCTTTTTTAAAAACGGTCAATCAATCGCGAATTGTTTCTGCAAATAGTGAAGACATGATTTTAAATGGTTACGAAGTCGGAGCGATTAATTTTCCGAGTAGTCAAATTATTAAAGTGAATTCGAAAATTTGGAAAAGATTGAATCTGGACCAAAAAATACAGCTTGTTTTGCATGAATACTTGGGTTTGATGTCGATCGAATTAGACACATATAATATCAGCTCAAATTTACGCAAATGGACTCATGAATTATCTGAATATATTGCTAACGAACCTCAGTTTAAAAACTTGAATGTAAATATGTTTTTTGGAAATTGTTCTGCCGCAGTTCCGTTGCAGCAAGCAAGCACATGCGACGCTTCAAGTGTTAATTATGCAAAGGCACTGACCTGCGCACAGGCTCAGGCTGAAACTTTGTGTCGAAGCAGCGGACAAAAAAGCTGTGAACAAATTTCTTTGGTTGCCACAGAATTTATTGATTCAAAACTGATTGGATTACGTCAATGTATCATTGAAGTTATTATGAAATAAGTCATAATAACTTTATGATCAACATGGCCAACCAAAAATTCGAAGATTATTTTAAATCCGTTTACAAAGGCCGTTGGCCTGCAATTTTTTCTGCGTTAAAAATTGAAACAAAACATATTCAGCGACCGAATTCTTTTTTTAAACTGAACACAGATATGCTTGAATTTTATAAAATGGATCCAGCCAGTCACTTGGTGGCGCGAGCGCTTGAAGTTTCTGTAAATGAAAAAATATTAGATCTGTGTGCAGCCCCAGGTGGTAAAAGCTTGATTCTAGCTGAAGCCTTAAATTCTGAGGGCAAATCTACAGGTGAATTGATCAGTAACGAATTTTCAAATTCCAGACGAGAACGCCTTGTGCGCGTATTCAAAGAATACATTCCAATGGATTTACGCACCAATATTTTTGTCAAAGGCCAAGA
>CANBND010000118.1 GCA_947370945.1 Pseudobdellovibrionaceae bacterium
ATCTTCAATTATTTTCGAAAGTGCCGAAGTTATGTATGTTGCCGTTTTACCGAAACGAATCACACGAGTCACAATATTGACCCCACTTAAAATACGCGCCAAAGATCGCGAATTTGAACAAAAATCAATTCACATTATAAATAGCTTATAAAAGGATAACACATGTCACGATGCCAAATTAAAACAGCCAAAAAAGATGAATATCAAATCGTAGAATTTCATGGTCACATCGACGAAGCTTTTATGTTTGTCGCGAATTCAATCCCAATGTCAGAAAGCTATATTTTTAACTTTAAACATTTAGTCAGTATTAATTCCAGCGGAATCCGCGAATGGATTTTATTTTGTCAAAAAATTAAAGCCAAAAAAGTTATTCTAACGGATTGTCCGAAACCATTTATTGATCAGGCCAGCATGGTAGATGGTTTTATCCCCTCTTCGTTTCAAGTTTTATCATTCTACGTGCCGTATTATAACGAGGACACTGATCAAGAAAAACTGATCTTGATGCAAATGGGTAAAGATTACACCAAGGATTCAAATTCAATTCCGAATGAATACACAGATACTGATGGTAAAATTTATGAAATCGACATAATACCCAGCAAATATTTTAAATTCTTGAACAAATAAAGGACTTCATTTTGGCAACATCAGAAAACACAAAAATTAATCTGGGCCGTGAAGGTCTTTATAATGCCACTAACGCAGATTTAACTGCTCGCGACGTTAGAAAAATTTTAGAAAGTTTAGATGTTATTTATGGCTTCGATTTAGCAAAGGTTATTTTGTTAATATCTGCACAAAAAATTTCAGGCTATCTAAATATTATTTCAGACCAAAATGAAATTTACGGAATTACTTTTTCTGATGGCGATATCGTACAAATTGATAATCGCGATCAAAAAACATTCATCGGTCAATTGCTCGTTAATGAAGGCTATTTATCTAATGACGAATTAAATACTTTGATTGATAAAAAAAGCACACCTTTTGGTACAGAGCTTCTGAAGTCAAAAAAAATTACACAAGATCAATTAGTTTCAATTCTATATAAACAAACAGTTTTGCGCCTGACGCAATTGATTAATCCTAAATCAATTCAAATTAGTTTTACACATGTTGATGTCAAAAGTAATGAAATCAAAGTTTCAACCGAACAACTTTTAAATTTATCTTTGGATTGGACATTTTCATGTTTTACTGATGAATGGTTAGGTTTTCAGTATACAGAACAGAAACAATCTAACATTAAATTGAATACGGAAAAATTATTGTCAGCACATCTAAATACACACATTAAACTGATTGAATATATCGGCAAAGATTACATACCATTGTTTGAAAATAAAAAAAAATATGACGCCTTGGCCTTTGAAATTTTACCGAAGCAGCTGATCAGATTGATACATCAACTTGTATTGATAGGGTGTCTTGAATTTATTTCTGACTCAAAAAAATTAAGCAATGATACGAAAAAAACAGCGCTACAACCTATGCAAGAATTCAGTACGGCCGCTTTGAATTCTATTAAAAATGAAGCCAAGGATTTAATATATGCAAAAAAGTATTTCGAAGCATTTAGTATTTTAAAAAAATTGAATGATTCGCAAATGAAAGCTTCTAAAATCGAATTGTATTCATTGTGGTGCCTATTGGGACACGCTATTGATTCAAATACAAAAATTGAACCGTTAAACCTAAAGCATCGGCTTCAGCAGATTCGTCCCGAAGACAAATTTGAAGCCGAATATTTTTATGTTATGGCTTTATATCATCAATATTCACAAAATAAAGCTGACGCCATTTCTTTTTATAAAAAAAGTTGCTTAGCTAACCCTAAATTTATTCAATTTCCGATTTTAAATACGTCTTTTTTGTCAAAATTTAAAAATGTTTTTAAATTTATATTGGTGGCTTCAACCTTGTTCATTTCACAAAAAAATTATTGTGATGAATTACAACCGGCTCCTATTAAATTCACAAATCAGTATTATAATTATGAATTTAATGACAAAAAATTAGATATCGCAGGTTTGCATATTGATTTGAATGATCTGAATAAAACTATCAATAAACAAGAATTAGTCAAAAGCACAAATTGTTTCGGGAAAAAAACTGAAAACTCGACGATGCGAATCTGCCCACAAAATATGACAGCAGCAACAACAGATTTCAAAGTGCTGATCGCTGGTCAACGCGCCGAAGACAAAGGCTTCGTTATTTTGCAAGATCTAACGGAATATATGGAATTCAGGCTTGTTTCTGGAAAAAATATAATTTTTGAATTTAAAGCACATAAACGTGCCATTGCTCCGTTAATTATTAAAAAAAATACGGGCGATTTAACAACACAATTTACATTCATTGATATAAAAAACAGAAAAAATATTTGGCAGGCTGAACTTGGTGTTAACGAACTGACATTTAAATTAGAATCCGTTACAGAATCCTTTTATTTTTTACAAGATTATATCTATATTTCTGAAAGCCCTGAAATTGACAATATCGAATTTAATTTGAAATTACCCAAAGAGGTTCAGTATTCATACAACCGTTTTGGCTTAAATGCGCTGGCCGGATTTTCAAGTTTTGTTACCTCAACGGCAACATTTAATTCAACATTAAATTCAGCCGTCGGCTATGGCGTCAAATTACTTTACGAGCGAAACCTAGATGCAACATCTGGCCTGTATACAAATCTGATATTATATTCGGCCACAGTTTCAAATGAAAGAAATACCGTTGTCATTACGAATAAAAAATTTAGTATCTTTGATTTTAACGTGGGTTATAAAAACTATTTAGACCTCAGTTGGGCACTGGGTTACGAATTAAATTATCGAAATAATTTTACAACATCAGAAACTTCAAGTGGTTCCGGTCAATTCGAAATTCAACAATCCAACAGCACTTCAATCACATTACGACCAGAATATACTTTTCTTGAAAATCGACTTTGGAATTTTGTACTTGATGCGTCACCTAGTATTATGCTGCCACAAAGTACAACCTACGGAGCTACGAAAATCGGGTATGCTTGGGGGATTGGCGTAAAAACAACCTACAAAATACGTGCATCGCGATTGTATGCCGGTATCAATTATGACGATCGCACATTCAAATCTGACGACGCCAGTTTCCGAAATAAAGATTTAATTTATGCCGTAGGTTTTTATTATCTATTTTAAATTTAATAGTAATTTATTTTTCAGAACTGGCTGTTGATCTTTGTGAACTGATTTTAAAAACTCCCGTATCGGACCAATTCGAAACAATTTCTGAACTGAAAGATTTGACGCGCCAATAATATTCACCCAATGCTACGCTTTCATTTATGTGAATGTACGGTTTAGTCACTGAATACGATTTAAAGATTGTTTTAAAATCTTTGTCTTTGGAAACTTCGATGTAATATTTTGCAGCTTTATCTGATTGTGAATTTAACCAACCCAATCTAATAAATTGCCCTTCTGTTTTCTGAAAAAATAACGATATATTTTTACTACGTTCTTCGATTACTGGCGGTAACAAATCAAATTTTTTAATATATTCAACAAAAGCCACTGACTGTGATACCGTTCGTTCCTTACCTGAAGCTGATAAAGATTTTACGCGATAATATTTTTTTTCAAAATTTTTAAATTGGCCCGACCAGCTATTCGTTTTAGATTTATATGACTCTGATACTTTTGTGAATACTTCATCGTCTGAAAATTCAATTAGATAATGATCTGTTCGGGATGTCTTTGCCCATTGTATATCATAATCGTATGTTTTCGCTGACTGATCAGCTGTACGTGCATTCATAACAAATGTATTTTCAGGTTTTTCAATTTTGATCGGCAAATATTTTATTTGAATTTCCCCGACCGAATAATCTGAAATAACATATTCTTTTTGATCTGACATTGCTTGTACAGAATACTTATAATCGTCAATTTCAGAATCCGGTGTAAATTCAAAGTTAAGATCTTTGGTTTCTATTTTTTGTACGAACGTTGAGTTTTTTTTGTCTGTTAAGAGAACTACGTATCCCGAGGCATGTAGAACTTCAGACCATTCAATTTTTTTACTTTTTTCGTTGGCCCAAACTGAAGTTAATGGCGCACGCAGAATCGGCGGCGACAACGCAATAGGAGCGATTGGTTTCGGTTGGCTTTCGACAATAAATTTGTCGACAACATTTGCTAAATTTCTGCGTTTTTTATTTAAGACAACTGCAGTTAATTTTTTAGCAAACTGAATTTTTGGTGCTACGCAATTATCATTATTTGAAATCATTAGCTCGTCATTTGTTTCGGCTACGATTCGTTGGACCTGGCCACAGATTGAAATTTCGATCATTTCACCCTGTTTAACTTGTGTTTTTACATTTCCAAAAGAAATCTTAAAATTTTTAACTCCTTTTTTTTCTTCAAATTTAATTAATGAATTTTCAAAGACATGAACTTTCTGTCCATCCGACATTTCAATGCTGACTTGTGAATTTTCTCCGGAAAAAATTTGGTCGCCCAAATGAATTTTTTGCAAATTCGTTGTCGTTGTCCAATCAAATTGCTGGCTTTGTTTCAAGCGAATATCATTTGAAATACCTGTGGCTTTTGCAATAATAGGTTGGTCAGATTTATTTTGGAACTGTGAAAAAATATCAAAAAACAAGGCTAGAAATGTGATACAAAATATAACCAAAAATATGGAAATAATTTTCAGATCTGTTTTTGAAAAATTTTTTAAAATGTTCACATCTCTACTTTCGTCATAATTTTTTACTAACTGAAGTTAAGTCATTCGTTTATTTACAAATGTCTCAGTTTGAGATCAATTTATGAAATTTTAGCTATTCTTTTGACGTTATATGAGCCATTAAAGCCACTGAACAGAGTCCCCGATAGAAGTTGTGGAGATCAACACAATGAAAAAGATAATATTGATATCAATGCTGGCTGTATCGTGTTCGCAAAAACAATTTCAATCGCAATTGAATGGAAATCCATCCTTGAATAACACAAACGCGATCAATGGTGTTACTTCGCCATCGACTCCAGCTCCGATCAGTTCATATAAATTTGAGCCACTGGCTTGGGAATCTAAAGTTAAAGGTTCAAACACGTGGTCAACGACAGTTTATAAAACAATTCAAATCGAAGAACCACAAATGTTAGGACAAAATGTCGCAGATGATATTGAAATTTTTTGTCCCAAATACAGAACATTGAATGACAATCAAAGATTAAATTTCTGGGGGCAACTGCTAGCAGGCATGAGTAAATTCGAAAGCGGCTGGAATCCGGCTAGCTACTATGTTGAAACAACAATGGGATTAGACCCTGTCACTGGGCGACAAGTTGCAAGCGAAGGACTTTTGCAATTATCCTATCAGGATCAAAAAAGTTATAATTTAAGCTGTGGTTTTGATTGGTCAATTGATGTCCTGTTTTCAAATTCCGATGTCAGAAAATCTATTTTTGATCCGCTAAAGAATCTACGCTGTGGTATTAAAATTTTAGCGAAGCAGTTAACACGTCAACGGGCTATCTCGACAACAACTGGTGTTTATTGGGCCGTATTAAAAACAAATGGTAAATACACAAAGGTTCCAGAGATTGCGGCGATTACAAAAACATTAAGTTTTTGTAAGTAAGTCATTTATTTGATTTCAATTGCTGCAGGAGCTACGCGAATTCCATTCGCAGGAACATCTTTCATAACGACAGCGTTAGCACCAATTTTAGAATCGTCACCGATATGTATCGGACCTAGAACTTTGGCGCCGGTACCAATTAAAACACGATTGCCAATTGTTGGGTGTCGTTTGATTGGATCGAATTTTAATCCGCCCAATGTGACTCCATGAAAAATAATACAATCGTCACCAATAACTGCTGTTTCACCAATGACACAGCCTACACCATGATCAATAACCAAACGTTTTCCAATCACAGCACCTGGATGAATTTCAATGCCTGTCGTGCTACGAGCCAGATCAGCAATAAAGCGCGCTAAAAAATACAACTGAACAGAATATAAAAAATGAGCTATGCGATGAAAAAAAATTGCTCTGGGCCCTGGGTACAGAAAAAAAATTTCTGCATACGATTTTGCTGCGGGATCATAATTTTTATAAGCTCTTAAAAAATCAAACATTACAGCCACTTTCCTTTAAGATCTTGGATATAAAAATAACGCTCTAAATTTTCATGATAGCGCGACCAATTTTCACCGGATTGTCTTTCGATCTTCACGAAATTCATGACTTGATCAATTTTTGAATCTAATTCGTCAATTTGTGCAACTATAAATGCTTCTGGAAACATCGGAAGTTTTGGGGAACCGTATTCAATTTTTCCATGATGACCTAAAATGATATGTTTCAAGATCATACGTAAATCTTCTGGAAATCCTAATATTTTTTGGGATCTTTTTT
The DNA here is from genome assembly GCA_947370945.1 of Pseudobdellovibrionaceae bacterium. Classification (GTDB taxonomy): domain Bacteria; phylum Bdellovibrionota; class Bdellovibrionia; order Bdellovibrionales; family Bdellovibrionaceae; genus Pseudobdellovibrio. Next base: position 6,428 of record CANBND010000118.1, read on the forward strand.
CAACAAGTTCACAACTTAAATACATGTGCCCCAGTAATTGACCTTTTTCAGTGTACGTAATTTGATTATTTTTATTAATTTCAAGTTCCCAAATTTTTCCTAGATCATGAAATATAGCTCCGAAATAAAGTAAATCTTTATTTAAATCTGCATAATGACTGCCGATAAAGTCCATCAATTTACAAATTGAAACTATATGATTTAACAATCCGCCACGTTCAGCATGGTGTATTGATTTCGCAGCTGGACTGTTCAGAATTAAATTTTTAATTTCGGAATCCGACGTACAATCCAAACACAATTGTTTGATGTACGAGCTCTGAATTTTTTGAATATACTGATGAAGCTCCGAAAAAAGACCGTTAGTATCCAAATTTTTTTGTTCAACAAGATAATCTGAACGTTCAAGCCCTAAAGCATTCACGTTTTCAAGTTTGTGTACGACCAATTGCTTTCGCTGATTATAAATTTGCACAGCACCTTTAATTTTAACAAAATCACCAATCTCAAATAATGAATTTAATTCTTCGACATTATCCCATACTCTGCAATCAATTTGCCCTGTTCTATCGCCGGCCAACAGACTTAAAAATGAACGTCCGTTTTTACCGACACCGTAGGTTTTGTCTTTAACCAAAAAAAATCTTTCAGTCACCAGATCTTTGTCACCTAATTGTTTTAACGAAACTATTTCAGTTGTGCTCATTGATGGTCTCACTTTTGAATTCAATTTGATCTGGGCATTTTAAATCTGCATATTTTGAATCCGTCAAATGCAGATGAGTCAAATAAACTTGATTTGCTTTTCTAAAAACAAAAATATAGTAACCACCTGCAACGTACAAATAACGCTGGTCCGTCGTATTCAATTTAGTCTTTGCTTTAGTTAATTCAGAAAATTTGCTTTTTAAATCAATCCACTGCGCACAACCTAAACCGAAAATTTCACCATCAATTTTTTTTTGCGGATATTCACTTAAATAATACAGATGCTCAAGCGGTGGTAATTTTTCAAATTGTTCTTCAGGGAAATAAACATAAAAACTGGATTGACCCTTCAGATTACTACTCAAGTCAACGACACCGCCCCCGTTTGAAAATAAATATTTTGCAGATTTCATATTCGAACTTGAACCGTCGACTTCTATCGTGACTTCTAATGGATAAAATAAATAAACCGGCTCTGATGTCAATGACTCTGCTTTCATGTCGCTAGCAATATTTTCAAAGATGACTTTGGGTATTCGAATATCTTTGGCAACGACATCGATTTTTAAAACTTCAACAGATTTGTCATTTTTTTTCGGATAACAACTTGAAATGATCAAAGTAAAAAAGATAAAATAAATTCTATTCAATTTGCGCCTTCATTTCAATAAGAGGAATAAAGTCATCATTAGATTGGGCATTCAGCTGCAAATAGGATTTGATTTTTTCATTTTCATTGTCACCAAAATTCAATAGTTCTGCCCAGAGCGAAAATAAATTTTTTTCTGACTTTAGATAGTTAACTTGAGCGGAGTAATCTTGTATTTTATGAGCTCGTTTCATTCGCAGTAACGATAGCTGGCTGGCTAAATTTAGTTTTTCTGCTGGCGATGATTTTTCAATGGCCATAGCC
>CANBND010000119.1 GCA_947370945.1 Pseudobdellovibrionaceae bacterium
GCCATACTTGCGTAACTAAAGCCATATGCAGAAAATGCGCAATGCACTCCGTAAATTTCGGCACGGTGTAATCGCAATTGAAAATTTTTTTCTGGACGCTCCAACCACCAACCAAAAAACAAACCTAGACCATACGCCAAAGTCACCCAGCTGACCCATCTGTATTGAAAGTATTGATATATAGAAATTTGACCAAGAATTGCTGCTACAATCGCAAGAAATATCCCACCCCACCATCGAGTTTTCGACCACAACAAAAATATTGGCGCGACAATGACCAGTAAACCAATTAAATACATTTGGTAGGGGAAAAGCACGGCCTGTGATAAATTTGTTGATATTGTCGAAAAGCCCCCATAGCTAACAAAGAGATTTGGCAATACAGTATCTTTCGCAAAGTTAGGGAAAAAAAAATTAAACACAGCCTTTACAATCAGGCTTTTTGGGCGAATATCAAAAAAACCCAGCGCAGACCAAATAAAGAATATAACCACATAAAAACGAAAAATGTATACTCTGACTTTATTTTTCAATTTAATCGTTCCTCTTATAAATACTAAACCACGAAAAATAAATTGGGATAATTTCAATAAATCGTATATTCATAAAAATAAAAATTGATGCTTGAAAAATAATGACCATTGGAATTAAAAATTGAGCCCATTTTTTTCGAAAAAATGCAGCCAATGCAAAAATTTCTAATAAGCACGCCAGAGTACTTAGAACAGAAAAAAAATATACGTGCGAGTTCAACCACTGAATACTTTCTTTTTGAAAATCGAACATAACCCATTTTTGCAATTGCAAAAATGTATCATTAATTGCTAACTGCAAGGCAACACCATTAAACCAATTGATAGGATCAAGCACTAACTTGCATATTCCTGCGCTAAAAAAGACAACAGCCCAATTCAACTGATGAAACCGAATAGCAAAAGAAAAAAATTTCGGATTCTGTTCTGTATTTGTTTTTCTCAAGTAATTGTCCAATGAAAAATCACCTGTCAACACAAAACATTGTGCGAATAATGACCATAGAACAGGAATGTCTGGATGCATTTCATAACTGTAACAATATCGAAAGCCAATAGTTATAAGCCCGGATAAAAAGGCGAGCCAACTGAATATCCGATAATAAAAACCTACCGCACAAAGCGCAAGAGATGACAAAAAAAGATAATTTAAATTTTTTACTAAATCTATATTGACTGGATCTAAAAAAAGTATTCGATGAAAAATTGGTGGCGACCAAAATATTCCATTAAACCCAACAAACGCAGGTAAATACAGTCTCCAGTATATAAAAAAAATAGATCCATAAAAAATAAACCGAAAAATTCCGAACTGTTTTTCTGTAATATCTAAATTTAAAAATAGTTTTTCAAAGATTAACTTCAAGAAAAAATTTCTCCGTACTATTTAAGGTTCCAAAATTATAAATTTTAAAAACACGCACTTTCGAAAGATGATCTATTTTTAAAAAATTAAATCGTTGACCAAGAATTTGTGCGGCCATCTGGACAACGTCTTGCTCATTTTGACTTGTGCGTTTCAATACATTGTAAACACGCCTTGAGTAAGAAGGCACGGACAAAGCCGGAAATAATTTCTCAATGGGAAGAGCTATCGAATCGCCCGAATCCGTAAGACCAATCCAATTGTATTCATATGTCGGTCGAAGCCTGGCATAGTCCGCATACATATCAAAACGCTTTAGTGGCCACGAATCAACCCAGCCAAACAGTTGACAAATTTGAACTGCACTAAAAATCATAACAAATATTGTTTGCACAACATATTGCTTTTTAATTTTTGAAAAAAAAGATACCATATTTAAGATGAGTACAGCATTGCTGTACTTTTTTGTCAAAGAAGGCTGGGCCATACTCTGAATGAAAAATTTTGCAGTATCTAAAAAATTTGATTTTTTTATCGTTTTAATATTTTTGTGGCTGCCACTGTCAGTTGGCTTATTTTATTTAGCTGGCCATCTCAAATACATTGAAATAATACTTATTATTTTTGCATCAGTTTCAAGTTCTCTTCACAGGTCTTTATCAATTACAACCTGCCTCGTTTCGCCCTATTTTAAGTTAGGCCGAGAAAAAGATTCTTTCACATTTATTTTTATACCAATACTTAGTTATATTTTTATCGCAGCCGTTACGCTGTACGCAATTTATTTTCCCGAATTTCGTTGGCCACTGTTATTAATTTTCGCCGTTTGCTTTACAATTTATTCAAGCTGGCATACTGCCGCTCAACATTTTGGAATGCTATCGATGTACAGATATAATTCCAATGACATATCCAAAATAAATTCATACATGGACCGCTCACTCGGCATCGTCGTTACATTTTTATTAATATATCCACTACTCGCTACAGCATATAATAATAGTTTTGGACAAATAATCTGGTCAGCAGGAATCACAACTAAAACTTGGAATCAATGCACTCAGTATGCCAAAATGATTGCTTTTATTTATGGAGCCATTTACATGATCATTTTTTTTAAAAGCGCTGTGCATTCCTGGGGAAGATGTGCCTATGCCTTTTCACTTTTATTGCTGCCTATACTCATACTCTATTTTCAAAAATTTATTTTGTGTGGTTTGTCTATTTGGCTTATACAGCATGCTCTTGTTGAAATTGGACTTCAAGTCAGATTTAATTACTTTGGTTTTAAAAAAAATAAAAATTTAATTTCAATTTTATTTTTTTTTATAATACAAATATTCGCCTTTATTTTTCTGTATACCAGTATATTACAAACTATTTCAGGAACAAAGCTAGAACACTTAGTGCCATCTGGATATCTGAACGACAATCTGATTTTAGCAATACAAGAAAATATTTTTTATCGCTTCTTAGTCATAACGACTCTTGGCTCAGCCTTGTCACACCTTATCATAAGTCAAAATTTTTATAATCCGCGAAACCAAACCGCCAAAGATTTGGTACTTTCACAAATTAAATCATAAAATTTCAGAGCTCCGATTTCGCCAAATTAAACCATCATATAAAATATGTGTGAAAAATGGAGTCATTAATGTCGCCAATAAAAAAGACTGCACAAATCCATGTTGAATTCTAAATGCAGCTTCAATTCCCGATAAAAAAATAATCCCAAACAAGAGCGATGCTATTGCAAAAAAAATGAACATTGATTTTAAATGTGAAAAATTAATCGCGTACTGCGAACGATTTACATATCGATGCACATGAAAAAAATATGGTAAACCATGTGTAAACTTAAGTAAAATCAGAAAAATCAACGGATTTTGTGAAACAGTTAATCCCAACCCATATACAATCGTAGAAAAAATAATAATAACGCCACTGCCATTATTGTCAGATTTGCCAATAATTTTTAAAATAATTAACCCCAAAGACACGATCACTCCCAAAATCAAGAACCCTAAAAAAATTGGCGCCAGATAACTTGGAAGCAAAGGCCGAGGAAACCACCTTGGAATATAATTGAAAATCGCTGGAGCTGAATATGTCGCATGCCAATAGAGCAATGCGGCTATTGTTACTGCGAAAAAAGAAAGAACTTCAAGCTTTTTAAAAAGATGCGCATCGCTTGACCGACATTGAGTCACTTTGATCAAGCCATAAAACTGCATCATAAAATGAAATAATACAAGATATCCCCAAAGTATTACCAACAGTACACTGACTGAATACAGCGAAACCATAAGCGTTACAAAAAAAACAAATATCGGAATTAAGAAAATCTTTCTTTCAAGTTTTTCTCTGACATTTGGCACAAAATAAACGGGCAGTACAGTTAACCAAATGTGTCCGGCCTCGACGATATAGTTTACAAAAATTAATACTGACGGCGTTACAAGATCAAATAATCTGCCAAAAATAGGCGAAAATGACATCATAAAAAAAACTACAGGGAAAACAAACAACAGCAAGTCTGTTTTTTGGCTAAAAATCCAAACTTTCATATTCAACAATCCATCTGCATATATCTTATTTTTAACATTTAAAAAGATTTGTCGTCCAGTAGAATTTTCAGATAGACTTACTTTTCATGGCCAACTTATTTTATAAAATATCATTCTATAAATTCGTTCGAGTTTTAATACTTGATTGGCTTATTATATTTTCTAGTATTTATTTAGCTGAAAAATATAATCATATTTTATTAACACTTTTTATAATTTTTATTATTGCAATTAAGCAAAATGCACTTGGTGTACTTTTTCATGATGGCATACATAACTTAATACACCCAAACCGTAAAATAAATGATACAATTTGTGATTTAACCTTGGGCTTACCGCTTTTTTTATCAACATTTTACCATAGATCTTATCACCAACAACATCATGATCATCTTATGACAGATCTCGATCCCGATTGGCATTACAAAAAAGATAACTCATTCTGGGTTTTCCCGCAAACTAGATTAAAAATTATGTGGAGCTTACTAAATTCAGTCTATCTAAATTTAACTTTCATATTTACGAACCGCGTACGATTTACTTGGAAAAAGATATCAACCTTACAAAAAGCAAAAATAATCCTATGTTATTTTTGTTTATTTATTTTTTTACACCATAACTCACTCATTCATCTTTTTTTATTGTATTGGATGTGTCCGTTATTTTTATTGTGGCCAATGCTCAATCGATATCGTGGCTGGTCCGAGCACTTTGGAATAAATACAAATTTAAATACTCGCGATGTTATTCCAATATGGTGGGAAAGATTGATTATTGCCCCCCACAACGTGGGTTATCACTTTACGCACCACACATATCCCAATATTCCATTTTATAATTTAAACAAAGCTTACGAAGCAATGGGCACAGAATCCATCTATACGAGTTATTTTGGATTTAAAAAAAATAGTGTCTTATCTAATTTGCTTGGTCGTTAATAATTTTGATTTTGTTTTTAACATGTGCTTCAATAAACTTATGAATATAACAAATTTATCGCCTGTTGCTATTCAATTAAATATTGATCTGAAAATATGTTCTGATGCTGAGTTAAAAAAAATTATTTATACCCTGCAATTTTCTCCAATCATTGTGATCAAAAAACAAAATCTAACTATCGAACGAATCAATTATATAAATCATATTTGGGGGACTCACCAGTTGGCACACATTTGGTGCAATCACTTAGAGTACCCAATTATTTTTCGAGTCACAAACAGAGAAATTGAACCTGGCAAAAAGGGCCTCTTTGGTGACGGCGAACTTGACTGGCACAGCAATGGTGTTTTTGCTCCTGATCCAGAAGAAATTGTAAGCCTATATTGTGTCAAAACTCATGCGAACTCTGTGACTTATTGGACTGATTTTGCAAAGGCCTACTCTGATTTGCCCGAGGCTATAAAAATTGAAATTGAAAATATTGATGTTCATATTACAAATAAAATTTCAGATCTTTATTTAAAGCGAGCGGCACACTATCCGTTATTAGAGCATGAGCAACAGGCCTTGGATAAAATCAGTACTCGAACCAGAAATTTTTCAGGTGGAAATCCTGATAATCCATTTGAAATTCCCTCGACTTATTTCCAAACTGACTCAAAATCTAATTCCGTCAGAAAACTCAAAGAAAGAACCAAACCCCTTGTTGTAATGAATAAGATATCAAAAAAAAAGGGGTTGTACTTTCCTTTTCTTTCAATTGATCGACTTCTGCATGTCGACGAACAACGAAGTGAAGAGCTTTTCTATTATCTTGTTGAACATTGCATTAAATCTGAAAATTATACCTACGGCCACATTTGGGAAGAAGGCGACCTCATACTTGCAGATCAAAGAGTTGGCCTACATCGCCGTAACAATATTATCGGCGAGCGTGAATTATATAGAACCGCTTTTTGGCCACATAAAGATGATGTCGAACACTGGATCAATTCACTACATCGTAGTCAGTGATTTTATTTAAATAAAATCGTTTTCGCGAATTATCAATACCGCACAAAGCGTGAATATAGTCCCCATCAGGGTTTCGGACGATTCCAAAAACTGTGACTGTTCTTGGTTTTGATTTTGTTGAACCCGCTGGATACACAATTTGAATTGTTTTTTTCAAGGCTGCAGCGCGAGCAAAACTTTTTAATTTATGATCTGATGAGGATAAAATCTTATAATTATCCCAAGCTATTTTTTTAATTTGAACAGCCGACAATTTTTCAAGAGTCGCAGATTCATTTAATTTTTCACATGATTTTTGAAAAACTTGAAAACACGCATAAGCGTCGTCATAAGCACGATGCGCATCGCCACCAATTAATTTCAACTCTTTGATCATAGTTTGTAATTTGTGATTTGATGTGGGCAAAAGTGCCCGTGAAATTAAACTGGTACATAACAAATAGCAATTCGGAAAATTTAATCCTGCGCGTTCGATGTCTAATGTTAAAAAACCAATATCGAATGGCGCATGGTGAGCAATTAAAATTGAATTATCTATGAATTCACAAAAATTTAAAATTTGTGAATTCATCAATGGTGCATCTGAAACCATTTCATTTGTGATACTGTGAATACGAATATTATCAGGTTGTAATTCTGACGATGGCTTTAATAACGTTTGAAATTTTCCAACAATTTCACCATTGAACCATTTGACCGCACCTAATTCAATAATTTCAGATTCAATCGGATAAGGCCCACTAGTTTCAGTGTCAAAAGCAACCACCGGGTATTCTGACCAAATTTTTGATGGATCAAATTTCACTATTCACTCTGAGATTCTGTTTGTCCGTTGACTTCAGAGTCAATTTTTTGCACTTCGTGATCTGCTGGATTTGTCAAATTAGGATCAAAACCTTCGGCAGGTTTTGCTTGAGCTGCTTTTTGCTGAGCTGATTGAGCTGCGAAATTTTCATAGACACTTTTTGCAGAATCTTTGCCTCCAAAAACATTTGCCAATGGTCTGTGTTTTTTGTTTGGATCAGTTGATTCTTTTTGTTTAATACTGATACGAATAAACCCCATGAGCTTATCAGCAGAGATATCATTTTTTTTATCTTTGACGTTGATGGCCCCTTTGATCACATTCGACGAATGTTCGAACGTGGCGGCAATTTTATTTTTTACCAAATCTAAACGTTCTTGCGCAACTTTTTCTGCAGACGATTGAGTTTGATCGGGCACTAATTGAATAAATAAAGCTGATGTTAAACGAATATCGGCATCTTCCAGACCCAATGTCACAGCTGTTAATTTTTCCATAACATTCACAAATTCTGCTTTGGGCTTTGACGAACCCTTTTCGAACATATATGTATCCGGAATATCAAATTCAAAACCATCTTGCGACACAGTCACATTTTTTGCAGTATCGGTCATTTTATCTGCCATAAATGCGGCGACAACTTTTGCAGAACCCATATCTAAAACGTTCGGTGTTTTATCTGCGGGTTCTAAAAAACTTTGAAAAGCCTTGAGCGGTTCGTTCACCATATCTAAAAATAATTTCTCTAAAGTAATTTCAGCTCCGAAATTTTGAAAATTATATTCAATCATTGAAGGCGTCGAAAAATAATCTGAGATTTGCTTTTTCGCTTCGTCTTTTTGACCGACAAGCCACATCACCAAAAAAAACGCCATCAACGCCGTCATGAAATCGGCCAAGGCCACTTTCCATGATCCACCGTGATGACCGCCACCTTGGACAATGATTTTTTTAATAACTATAGTTTGCTTTTTACTGGCCACGATTATTCCATTCTAAAAACGCTGTTTTTAAGCCGCAGCTTTCTTAATATCTTTTGTTGCTTTATCTAATTCTTCAAATGACGGACGCTCTTCGGGCATAATCGCGCGACGTGCGTACTCGACACAAACTAACGGTGGAGCTCCACGTTGTAAGGCAATCATTGCTGCTTTTATACATTGTAAATAACGGCCTTCGGCTTCAATATCAGCCG
>CANBND010000120.1 GCA_947370945.1 Pseudobdellovibrionaceae bacterium
CACACGTGCAATTGGAGTCGTCATTTGCATCGCTTCAGTTTTTTGAATCAACTGAGTCAATTCACCGCGACGAATGTGATCTTCGAATGCTGCGGCAATGTCTTTTTGATTTGATTTGTTTTTGAAAAATAAAACATAAGTTCTTTCAATAACGATCGCTATTGAAAATAACTGTAAAGCCAAAATTGGAAACATCCAAAATCCGCCGTGTTGAAAAGATAATGCAATTGAAGTAAAAAACGCCATAATATTCCCCTTTTTTTATGTAATATTTTAAGTACGTGTAAATCTTAGGAAGGGAATTGTTTTCGTGTCACCAAAAATAAGTCAGAAATAAATTTGTTCTGCGTCAAAAAAAAATATTTTTTTGCTTAATTTCAAATCTAAAAAACAGAAAAAACTACTCGTCAAAGAAAGATTTTTGCTGAGTGCTGTTTTTTTCAGTCTTTGCGTTGACTAGAGCCAATTTAGCGGCAGTTGAGACAATTGCAATTTCACTTTTCGTGACAGATTCTGAAATTATTTTTTCTGCTGCAACATTTTTTATTAAAGATTTTTGTTCAATTTGATCTAATAAATTTTTCGCGCGCACAGTAATTGCGTTCGGCAGACCTGCCAATTCCGCAACTTGTATTCCATAACTCTGTCCTGCAGCCCCTGAAGACAAAATATGTAAAAACTGAATTTGCCCATTATTTTCATGAATTTTCATATGGACGTTTTTAATTTCAGAAAATTTTTGATCTAAATTTGTCAGCTCATGATAATGGGTGGCAAAAAATGCATGTGATTTTATATCGACAACTAAATGCTCTAATATGGCTTGCGCCAGACACAATCCATCAAATGTCGAAGTTCCTCGTCCGATTTCATCTAAAATTAATAAGGAATTTTCAGTGGCATTTTTTAACATCAATGCTGTTTCTGACATTTCAACCATAAACGTTGAAAGCCCTTCGGTCAGCTGATCACTGGCTCCAATACGCGTGAATATAGAATCATAAATTGGCAACGTTGCCTTCGTCGCTGGAACGAATGATCCCATTTGCGCCAATATCACACTCAAGGCCACTTGGCGCATCAAGGTCGATTTACCAGCCATGTTGGGCCCCGTAATTAAAAAACATTCTGATTTATTTAATTCGATATTATTCGCAACAAAACTGTTTTTCTGGAAGTGTTCAACCACGGGATGACGCGATTCAATCAATTCAAGCTTTTTTTGCGCGGAAAACTGTGGTCTGCAGAAATGATTTTCTAAACTTAACCACGCCAGCGATGAATAAAAATCCAATTGGCTTGTGTCATTTGAAAGCGTCAGTAGCAGACTGGCTTGTTTTAAAATTTTATTCTTCAGTGTTTCAAAAATTTCAAATTCTAAATCATTACGTTTTGTTTGCGCTGATAAAACTTTTTTTTCTAATTCAATCAATTCATCGGTACAAAATCGCTCTGCGTTTGATAACGTTTGCTTGCGTTGGTAATTTTTTGGAACTTTGTCTTTATGCGTATTCGTAATTTCAATAAAATAACCAAAGACATTATTGTATCTGATTTTTAACGACGAAATGCCTGTGCGTTCTTTTTCTTCGGCTTCCATTTTTTGCAAAAGCCCTTGAACATCAGTCGTTAATTCGATGTATTCATCCAATTCAAGACTTATACCTTTTTGAATCAAATAGCCTTGGCGCACTGATAAGGGAGCATCTTCGACAATTGTATTTTTAATTTCAATAGCCAATTTTTCACAATCTAATAAATTTGCAGTGTAATCAAAAATATTTTTCGACGTGTCCAAGGCTAAAATTCCAGCGGTGATCGAATCCGACAAAGCTATTAAATCGCGACCATTGACCTGAGGTAATGAAATTTTTGAAAGCCTGCGTTCAACATCACCCATGGCACTTAAAACTTCACGCGTTTTCTTCAATTCAAATAAGTGATTTCTGAATTTTTCAATTTTATTTAACCTGTCATTAATTTCAGATTCATTACGTAATGGAAACAATAAATTCTGACGCAAAAGTCTTGAGCCACTTGATGTTTTTGTTTTATTAATGACTTGAAACAACGTTCCGATGTCCGAACCCTTGTAGGTCGAAAATATTTCAAGATGCCGGATCGTGTTCGAGCTTATTTGTAATCTGTGTGAAAAATTTCGTTTTTCAAAGGGTCTTAAGATCACTGCAATATTTTGATCCGTTAATGTATTGATATAATTTAATAAATTTTGCGCCGAATACGGAAGTTCTGATTTTTCAATTTGAGCGTTATGTTTTGTGACTAATATTTCTGATTTTAAATCTGCAATGAAATTATTTGCTACAACAATTTCAACGACCGGCATAATTTGAATTAAATTTATTTTTTCTATGAATATATCACTTAAAAAATAAAAACTTTCACCTGTGCTGGTATCAACAAAACTGATTGAACGATCGTCGATGGCACACATGTAATTGGCCATTGTCGCATCTAAATTGTCAGGATCAAAAACCATCCCCGGAGTTAAAATTCGCGTGACAGCACGCTTAACCAAACCCTTGGCTAATTTAGGGTCTTCGACTTGATCGCAGATTGCAATTTTATGACCTAATGCCAATAATTTATTGATTGGATTTACAACTGAATGATGTGGCATTCCGCACATCGGCGTTTGATCTTCAGATTTTTTATTTCTTTGTGTTAAAGTAATTCCCAACAGTGGCGCTGCCGTTGTTGCATCCGCGTAAAATAATTCAAAAAAATCACCCATCCGAAAAAATAAAATCTTGTCTTCGTGTAAAGATTTAATATCCCAATATTGTTTCATCAGCGGTGTTAACTCGCCAGTAGGTGCCTTAGCCATAGCGTATAGTTTTAGAAAAATAAGAATTATGTTTCAATTTAAATAATACAAATTTAAGAAATGAAGCACTGCTCTGATGAAGTGTTACGCTATTACTGTTCTCATAATGAGCCGATTCAATGTCTATGTCTTTGACACCTGATTAATCCAATTATTTAGCGTCTAATATTGATACAATCAAAATCAATACAGAAAATCTGATTCAGCATAAAATTTGTAATTACCTGTTTATCGAAATGGGGTTTTTATGATTTTAAAACAAATTTTTGCCTTAATTGCTTTGCCAGTCTTTGTTTTTGCACAAAATAAACCCCTTAATTTAACCCTACCAAACAACTTTAAAAACTACGTCAATGCACCAATCTCAGCACCCAATAACCCTTCGAGTGACAACGTTATTATCAACGTCAGGCACAATTCAGTCATGTTTCAGAATTGGGCTGAAAAGTTTTGTGATTCAACGGCTGAATCATTTTTAAAAACTTATGGATCTTATCAAGTGCATTGTTTTAAATCGATGAATGATAATAATCATGCTGACGATCAAAAAAAATCTGAATTGAATGCAAAATTTCAACTTGATTTCGTGCGTGAATTGTCGGGGTTTATTCGTGTAACGATCACCAACTTACAGCAAACTGACACAAATATCGCAAATAAAACAGGTTGGCTGATTGAAGGCAATCAACAATTCAGCGCCGTTTTAGAAAATCGATTACAAGAATCAAAATTTGCATTAACTCATATGAATTTAATTCGCGATGCCTTTGTTGATTTAGCCTTAGAAAATAAAAAAATAAATCCAAGCATCCGATCGCACGAAGAAAATTATAAATTATTAATTAACAATCCAGACTGGAGCAAAGAAACACGTCAATATTTAATGGCCGGCACACTTCTGGCCGCTACATTATCGTTTGGCTGGTATGGTTATCATAATTTATCAAACAATGTTCCTGATTACGATTATTCAAATTTCACAGAAACGTTAAAAAATAAAATTCGACTGGGCTCGATGGTTCGTTATGATGACAATTCAATTAAAACCAATTTTAATCATTCTTTAGCCGGTTTTTCATATTACGCCGAATGCCGCGGTTCTGGTTTGACAGCATTGCAAAGTTATTTGTGTGCTGTTGCAGGCTCGACTGTTTGGGAAGGTATTATCGAATACAGGGAAGTATTTTCGATCAACGATCAAATTTTTACAGCCCACGGCGGAGCCCTATTGGGCGAAGCTGCACATCAGATGGGTCGCTATTTATTTAAAAAAGGTCCATCTTGGTTAAAAAAATCTTTGGGACAATTATGGAGTCAACCCAAACACGCAGCAAACACAATCAACAAAGCTTTTTTTGCAGGCGTTAACGGCGATCTTGATTCAGATGAATCCGACCTGTCTGGAAAATTTGAAATCGAAATGGGTACGGTTCGTTATTCAAACGGAAAATCTGAAAAAATTGTCGGACTTAAAAACGAAACTGTTCTTATCGACAACTGGGATTCTGCAGGCTCAAATAGTGGCTTTACAAAAGATGTCACCAGCACAACTTTAAATTTTGAAGCACCGATGAATGAAATTTTATCGAACTATAAATTATTTGCAAAAGTTGTTGTCGCAGCTTATCACCAAAAACAAATTACTGAATCTACAAATGGAGATCTCAATGGTTATAAATTTTTCGTAGGTCCGTCTGCGGCCTTAGAAATTAGAAATACTGAAACAAATTTTCATAATGATTTTATGGGAATCACGCATATTGCTGGTGCGACCGCGCAAATTACAAATTATTATAAAGGATTTAAAATCACATCGACTTTAGATTTTTGGGGTGATTCGTACATGATGAAATCATTTAATATTGAAGAATATAAATCCAGTAACAATCCACAAAATATTGTTCGCACGTTGGGTGATTTTGATTATTATCATGGTTTTGGTTATACATCGAAAGGTCAGGTTATCGTTGAATACGGCAAATGGTCCGTCGGCGCTTCCTATCAAGCTTCAAACGCTACGAACACTAATTCGCGACAGCGTGATCATGGTCAACAATTAACAGAACTCAATATCACTGATCAATTGCGAACAATTGAAGTTTTCGTTCAGCGCAATATCACAGATAATTTAAGTGTTAAATTTGCTGTTGAAAATTATAAACGCTCTGGACAAATTCAAAATTTTGGCGAAAAAACAGACTCAGTGAATAAGTACAAGTTTATGATTACGTATCATTTTTAATTTTTATTGATTTTTATTTTTCAGCTGAATATTAAATTCGTTAACCCACAAACTATAGAACTCAGAAGGCTTCACATCGGTTCTATAGTTATTCAAACGATCTAAATCTAAGGTGTCAAAACCGCATGATCTGATGTTTTTAAATAAATTTAAATCATTTGAAATATTGATGCTGATTCCATGCAGACTGATTCCATTTTTGATTTCAAGACCACAAAAAGCTATTTTGCCATTTTCTGTATAAAGACCAATATTTAAATCATCTTTGTAAGTTTTTAAATTTAATTTAAAAAAAACTTTCTCTGTAACTTCTAACAATAAATGCACGTAATCACGTACGCCCAATTTATATTGTGATAACTGAATAATCGGATAAATAACCAGCTGACCTTCTGAATGCAAAGTCGCAAGACCGCCGCGCGAAGCACCTATCACAGGAATTTTATTTTGCTCGTGAACTTCAGACGAATTTGCACGACGACCCAACGTAATAACTGCTGGGTGCTCAAGCCCGATCACAGTATTTATTCGATCTGATTTTGCTTTTTGCCATAAGTCTTTTTGCAGACTCACCGCTTTTTCAAAATCCATTTTTCCTAAATATTTTGATTCAAACATGCCTTCAGCTCGCTTTAATTAGTGTCAATATAACTCAACTCGATCACTTTCTTTAAATCCCGCACCCGAATGCAAAATTGCAACAGCAGCGTCGACTCCAAAAAAACTTACGACCTCGAGAGTACCTTTAACTCGACCACGAATTTTTCCTAAATTATAACCTAATTCTGGATCATAAATTTCTGACCCATCATCGACGACTTTTAAAATATCACCGATTTGAACACCTGAAATTCGGCCCACATTTAAATAAATTTTGTCGGCGCGAACTGCAGCAATGCGACCTTCCCATTGAACAGCGCTAAGGGCTTGTTGAATTTGTGCCGTAAAATCTAAAAACGCATCTTTAATTAAGACTTCAACCAATTCAGGATTTTTAACAAAAAAAGCATCCCCAACAACACGCTCAGCAATGCGTGTGTTTTTTTCTTCAAGAGTCACTGTTTTTACAGTATGAAACATTTCTTGTTCGCTACGAATATTCATAATTCTAAGTCTTACAACAACTTCATAAGTGGCAGTTAAATCACGAACAAGACCCACTTGATCTGCCGACTTTTTCAGTCTGACATCGATAATCTGACCTTCAAGTATTGAACTCACACCCGATTTTTGAGTGTCTTTGGCCATTGTTTTTAAATCATATTCGCCATTTTTTAAATATTTTTTGATATCAATTTTTAATTCAGACACATCTGAAATTAATAATTGATCAAAACTGCCCAGATCATTCGAGAATGCAATTCTTGCATTCTCTTTGACAGAATCTGGGCTTTGATAATTTGAAGAATTCTGTGACGCATCCTTTTGGATTTGATCCGTAAAAGGTAAAATCACAATTCGTTTTTTTAATGAGGTATCCGTCTTTAAATTTCTGTAATCGACATCTTTGATTGTTTTTTTAATTTGCACGGGCTTTACAGACTCAACAGGAGCCGCTATTGGCAAAGCCATGACCGTTTTTTCAGTGGCTGATTTACAAGACAACATATTCAATCCTAAAATAAATATTAATACGTTCAATTTTTTCATAGGCTTATCTCCAAAAGTAAATATTAAGCTTCATGTTTATTCTATGATAATTCTTTATTCATAAAATTTAAATCTCTATAAAATCTGTCTGGCCAAATAGCTGGTGAGCTTCTTCGAAAAACGAATCTGAAATTTGAATTTTCTTAACATCTTCGGTTTCAAGTTGCACCAGACGATTGTCGATATTCATCATCAGTCTAACCAGCGTTGATCCTTCAAAGTTATTAATCAGTTCATTCAAATTTTCGTATTTATCTTCTGAAATTTTATCCAATCTGAATGTAATTCGCTGAGTTTTTCTCATCGCTTCTTCGAACGGCGCAATATTATCGACGATCACTTTCACACTGCCATCGTTCACTTCAATCGTGCCGCCGACAAGCACTGGACGTTCTTCTTTTAAAAAATGTCCGCACTGACTGAATGTATCCGGAAAAATAACCAATTCAGCAGAGCCCGTTAAATCTTCAACTTTGCCAAAGGCCATGCGCGTGCCTTTTTTGGTGATCATTTCTTTGGATTCAATAATTAATCCAGCAATAATGACTCGTCTGCGTGGCGGTTGATTAAATCGATTAAATTTTTGATCAGGCGCGGGAGGCTTTACATCATCGCCCGTCATTTGTGAAATTTCTAAAATCGTATTGGAGGCCCAAACTTTTGAAAGATTTTCGAAACCTTTCAATGGATGATCTGATAAATAAAATCCTAAAACTTCTTTCTCATATGCTAAGGATTGAATCCGTCCCCAAACTTTTTCATCAGGCAGAGTAATCACTTCTTGGACGCTACCTGTATCGAACAAGCTGACCTGACCCGATTCGCGGTCTTTTTGTGTTCCTAATGCACGATCAATAAACTGTGGAAACCCTTTAAATAATTGAGCCCTGTGAATTTCAAAACCTTCAAACGCACCGGCTTTAATCATTGATTCAATAACCCGTTTATTCACACGACGAAGATCGACAGATTCAAAAAATTCTTGAAGTGATTTAAATTTTTGATCAGGTAATTTTGACCTGGCCTCTAAAATAGCTTCAACCGCGGCACTACCTACGCCTTTGATACCACCCAAACCAAAATAAATTTGATCCCCGCGCACAGAGAATAAATAATCCGAAAAATTCACATGCGGTGCACGAACATTTAATCCGCGTTTTTGCG
>CANBND010000121.1 GCA_947370945.1 Pseudobdellovibrionaceae bacterium
AATCCTGTCCCGACATAGAAATCCTTTTCTGTTGTGAGTTCATGCTGCTTTGACCCTTTCATTTAAGACGAAGGTCTAAGTTAGCATGGTTTCAAAACAGGACATTTCTACTTGGGCGGAATAAGGGACATTTTAACTTTGCATAGATATAATCTTCAAAACCATTAAAGTTATCATTAAAAACTTACGAAAACGCATATGTTTGGTATGTGTCATCCGGATACCGTCCTTTCTCGGACGGTAGATCCACCACAAGCAAGTTTTGCGGGAAGCAGTACTTGCTTGTGGGAAAAGGATACCAAGATTTATTGTAATAAAAATGAAAGAAATACTCATGAAGAAATTTTTAATTTTAGTTTCATTAAATTTAATTTTCGGAAATATATTTTTGTACGTGCATGAAATTTATGGGCGTCAGCAAGCGGAAGTCGCAAGCTCCCTATGGCTCGGTTTCTCAATCGCTAGCATAGCTACTTTGTGTATTGCGTATAAATTTTTGATTGTGAACAGTTCCGCGTTGTTAGCGCTTGTTCTTAGCTTGGGCGTGTCATACTTGATACCGTTGATCGGATTTTTTGTTGCCATGCAATTTTCGTTGATCGCATTATTGGTTGGGTCTGCATATTTATTTTATGGTTTTACTTATTTAGTTTTGCCAATGTCGGTTTTAAATTATTTTTTATTTCGACGGATTCAGAAAAAGCAGGATTAGCACTATTCCAAAACCTTGCGAAATTTAAAGCCCTTGGCACGCTCGTTAATCAAAGAATTAATCTGACTAAAAATTTTAATGCCAGGGTAAATATTCTGCATTTCGCGGAGCAGTTCGGTTTTTGAGCCTATAATTTTGTCGTGAACAATTTGAAAGCGTTCCTGAAATATTCCGGCTTTGATTTCTAATTGCTGATCCAATTTTTTAAAATCATTTTGGTTCATGACCGAGTAATTATCTTTTTCACCGATTTTGAATGCAAATTTATTATTTAATTTGGGATAAATTGCGGTGCAAATCAAATCATAAAATGGAGCAATTTGGCAGCGATGGTCTTTTGTCATTAAGAATGAAATATTTTTTGAATGAGTATCATTGTTGCCGATCAGCAAATTAAATGCGATCCAATCTAAATATATATTAATTGATTGAATTCTAGTTTTAGCCGACACATTTTCAACGATCAGGTGATAATTATTTTTTAATGTTGGGCCATTTTTTTCTTCGTATTTAAATTCGCTTGTAAAGCCTTGTGCTTGACAAAAATCTTGTTGATGCAATCTGTGGGTTTTGTCGAATGAATCTGCAGACCTATCGTATCTGGCAATAACATACAGCGGGTATTTACCGGGATGAATAAAATGATTGGGGACATCAAACCCAATTTTTTTAGCCAAACTCATGCAGAATGTTTCGTTGTAGACTGAATCTTTGATGTTACTGCGATGAATGGGCATTTTAATGATATGAGTCGTTGGGCTGCCATTTTTAGGAATATAAAATTTTTTGTCTTTATAAATTCCTGCAAATTTATCCTGAGCGCCTGCGATTGATAAATAACCACGAATATTTTCAGCAATGACTTCGGCGACAGATTTTTTTTCATCCAAAGCCTTATAGATTTGTTTTTCTGTAATTTGGTGAAGCTCTAGCGGTTTGTCTTTGAATTTGTAGTTTTTATCAGAGCTGATTGTAATAGCTCCCGCACAATCTTGGCCATATTTTTTCAGAAAATCAAAAGTGCTTGTGATGTTTTGACTTTTTTCTATTGCACTTTTTACGTCAGACTCAGGCAACAGGTTTTCAAAAAAAGCCAAGGTATCCTTGTTGCCATAAATTTTTTCGTTAAGCTTTAACGAAAGACTGAGCGCAAAATTAGATTCGTCCTGGAGCCACTCATTTGTGTATTGAAATGAAAAAGATAATTCAGGGTCTCTTTGCAGGATGCCAACTTTTTTATTTTGATAAAAAACATACAAGGCCTCCATTTTTAATCTTGCTCGATTTCAATATTAATTTTAAACCCCAAAATTTTCGAAATTTTAATTAAGGTGGCTAGTTGAATATCACTAGCTCCGGATTCAATTTTTAGAATTCCTTCTCTGGATAAATTACAGTATTTAGCCAACTCGACTTGAGTTATTTTTAATGATTTACGGCGTGATTTAATAAATTCGCTGATTGTGTTTTTTTCGATATTTATGAACAGATTAGATTTTTTCATCGTCTTCCTTAAAAGTGTACTTAAGTACATTTTTAAGGTCTTTTCGGTCAAATTCAATAAAAAGTGTACTTAAATACACTTTTTATTGAAAAACAGGATTAAGGGCTAAATAAGTGTACGGAAGTACACTTTATAATATTTCACATTACACGTACATCTTCGCAATTTCAACAAACGTGCGAACCATCACTCCGGTTGCACCTTTGCCGCTGCAATAATTTAAACGATTACCACATGCCCATGCTGTGCCTGCGATATCAAAGTGCGCCCACGGAATTCCTTCACCAACAAATTGCTCTAGAAACGCAGCTGCGGTTGCAGAACCAGCGCCTGCAGCAGATGATGTGTTCGAAAGATCTGCGTAAGTGCCTTTCATATCTTTAACGTGCGCATCTGTTAGGGGCATATTCCAAATTAATTCGCCTGACGAAACAGCGGCTTTTTCAATTTTTGTTTTAAATGCAGAATTGCGAGTGAAATATCCTGTGTGAACATTTCCTAAAGCAACTGTAATTGCACCAGTTAATGTCGCTGTATCAACGATGAATTGTGGATTTTGTTCGCTGGCATAACATAAAGCATCTGACAAAATCAAACGGCCTTCAGCATCGGTGTTATTCACTTCAAAAGTTTTTCCGTTACGTGCTGTGTGTACGTCACCTGGTTTTGTCGCGCGGCTGCCGGGCATGTTTTCTGTTGCCGCAACATAGGCCACAACATTGACTTTTAATTTTAACTGAGAAATTGCCAACATTGTTCCGATCACAGCAGCGCCGCCGCACATGTCGTATTTCATGTCTTCCATTTTTGCCGATGGTTTAATGCTGATACCACCAGTGTCAAAAGTTAAACCTTTGCCGACGAAAGCAATTGGTTTTTTAGTCTTGGCAGCACCGAAATATTCCATCACGATAAATCGTGGTTCTTCGGCAGATCCGCGGGCAACCCCCAAAAGACCGCCCATTTTTTCTTTTTCGATGCGTTTTTTATCCCAAGCAGAAACTTTTAATGATGTCCCTTTGGCAGCTGCAATTGCAGAGTCCGCTAAAATTGTCGGAGTCATTAAATTACCTGGCATATCACCTAAACGTTTTGCGAAATTTGCACAGCTGGCTAATATTGTACCTTCGTTAAATTTAGCAACAAGCGCTTTGTCTTTGCCGGATTTTGAAACTAAATGAATATTTGTGATTCTATTTTCTTTTTTTGCAGTTTTTAATTCATTAAAATTATATGAACATAAATGCAAACCTTCGACAAAAGCTTGTGTGTATTTTGCTAAATCTTTTTTAGAATTTGTTAAGCCATCAAGGTGAACAAAAATCTCTTCAAACTTTGCAGACTTTGCTTCTCTCGCCAAGGCGGCTCCGGCTTGACGAATTGTTTCGTGATCTGAATTTGAATCAGCACCTAATCCGATAATAATCGCATGACGAAATTCATTTAAGTTTGCTTCGCGAAATGTGATCGCCTCAGATGCCGCACCGGTAATTAATTTATCAGCCAGCGAAGATTCAAAAACTTTTGTGACGTCTTTTTCTGTAATCACTGCTGGCGAATCTTTTTTTGTTGAAGGTTTTGAAAAGAAAACAACAGTTTGACCTTCTAAAACTGAAAGATCCTTAGCGTGAAGATGAACTGAAATTGTTGATGTTGAATTAGACATTGAATTCTCCTTGTTTTTTGAAATATCAATGTATCAAATTGAGAATCTAAACACAATCACTTGCTTTAGTCCTGAATTTTGGGTGATCTTTAACGCGTCACACGTTTTAAATAAAGTTTTGCCATTAAAAAACCGATTTAATTTCTATCATCAACCACTCATCAAGGAGATTCTGTGTCTGTAATACCATATGTGATCGAACAAACCTCTAAAGGCGAAAGATCATACGATATTTACTCGCGTTTATTAAAAGATCGTATTGTCATCTTGGGTTCTGCCGTCACTGACGACGTCGCCAATTCGATCATCGCGCAGTTTTTATTTTTAGAAGTCGATAATCCAGAAAAAGATATTCAATTTTATATCAATTCACCGGGCGGTAGCGTTTCAGCAGGTATGGCGATTTATGACATGATGCAATTCGTGAAGTGCGATGTGGCGACATATTGTCTTGGTATGGCAGCCAGTATGGGATCACTGTTATTAACCGCAGGCTCAAAGGGCAAACGTCATTCGATGCCGAATTCTCGAATTATGATTCATCAACCATTATTGCATGGTGGTGGTTTGCAAGGTCAAGTGACTGACATTGAAATTCACGCCAAAGAACTTATTAAAACAAAAGAAAAATTAACGAATATCTATGTTAAACACACGGGTCAGACTTACGAAAAACTTTTTAATTCGATGGAGCGTGACAATTACATGGATCCTACAGTGGCCAAAGATTTTGGTTTAATCGATCATGTGATCGCGCCGCGAAAAGCAGTTAAGGCGTAATTTTTTAACGATAAATTTTTTTGTAAAATATTAATTTTGAAACAAAGACTGGAATAGAAAATATGACAATGAAAGACGCAAGCTTACGATGTTCGTTTTGTGGTAAAGGCCAAAAAGAAGTAAAAAAATTAATCGCAGGTCCAGGTGTTTATATCTGTGACGAGTGTATTGATTTATGTATGGACATCATCGACGAAGAAAAAGTCAAAGAAGTCGCAGTCAAGGGTGCGTTTCGTATTCCAAAACCTGCAGATATTAAAACTTTTTTAGATGATTATGTTATTGGTCAGTTACAGGCGAAAAAAACAATCGCAGTTGCCGTACACAATCATTATAAACGTATCAATGCTTTGCAAAATAAAAAATCAAACGATGTTGAATTGCAAAAATCAAATATATTACTGATCGGCCCTACGGGCTCAGGTAAAACTTTAATTGCGCAAACAATTGCAAGAATTTTAAATGTACCCTTTGCAATGGCAGACGCCACAACATTAACCGAAGCCGGTTATGTCGGTGAAGACGTTGAAAATGTTGTTCTTAATTTATTACAATCGGCAGATTACGATGTCGAAAAATGTAAGCGTGGAATTATTTATATCGACGAAATCGATAAAATTTCACGTAAATCAGAAAATGCATCGATCACTCGCGACGTCAGTGGCGAAGGTGTTCAGCAAGCGTTATTAAAAATTCTTGAAGGCACTGTTGCGAATCTGCCACCAAAGGGCGGTCGTAAACATCCACAACAAGAATTTATTCAAATCGACACTTCAAATATTTTATTTATTTGCGGCGGAGCATTCGCGGGGATCGATAAAATTATCGAAAATCGAACAACGAATAAATCAATGGGTATCGCCGGTGATGTCGGTGTGATTTCAAAAGATAACACTGAAGAATTAATTTCAAAAATTGAACCCGATGATTTATCAAAATTCGGATTGATTCCAGAATTTATTGGCCGATTACCTTGTATCGCAACGCTTGCGCCATTGGGCGAAAGCGCATTGATGGATATTTTAACTCGCCCTAAAAATGCGGTTGTGAAACAATATCAGCGTTTATTTCAATTCGAAGGCGTTGATTTAAAATTCACTGACGAAGCATTAAAAGCGATCGCACAAGAAGCCTTAAAACGTAAAACCGGAGCTCGTGGTTTGCGCGGAGTTTTGGAATCATCAATGCTTGATGTGATGTATGATATTCCAGGAATGGGTAACGTGAAAGAAGTCATCATCGATGAAAAAGTGATTCGTGATGCGGCTGTGCCTAAGATGGTTTATTATTCAGATGATGAAATGCGCGAGCGTGCAGAGGCTGAAAAAGCAAAGAAACAATCCGAGAGCGCTTAGTCAGATATTAAAAATTAAAAAGGATTTAGATCAACGTAAATCCTTTTTAATTTGATTCAGTTAGATTTGCGTCAGCACTTTCTATGTTGTCCTCGCTATAATTTTCTAAGTTATCATTCAGTGGATTCTGTGTTTTATATACGAAGGCAACTGGGCCGCCGTTGATTTTCATCAACTTTTGCAGCTCGACTGAAATCATTCGTCGTGCCGTATTAGCTTCTTTTTGAGATGTTGAAGATTTTAATTCTACATTGAACATAAAATATTTTTTTCCATTTTTTGTATTTGCCAGTCCAGCCAGGGAGATATTTGTTCCTACGGTACCTGTTTTTGCTATGACAGCACCATTTGTTAATTCATTTGTATAGACGGCTCCACCGACCGTACTTTTTTTATCGATACCAACGACTGACATGATGTCTTGCAAATTTAATTTTTGAGACTGAATGGCTCTATTGAGCATGTGAAGTGTTCGTAAAACATTCTTACAAGTGGCTTTGTTATAAATTCGACCATTGCCAGTTAAATCGTGGTTTTGTCCCGAGCCGTTGACAAAAAGAACGTCATTTTCTGTTTGGTTAAAATCACGATAGTACAAGGTGCTAAAACGGCTTAAGCCACCAGAAGCCACGAACATTTGATTTGCAGCAAAATTGTTTGAATTCCAATTCATTGATTTTAAAATAGTTTTTATGTTTTGCGAAGCGACAAATATTTTACGAATATTTTTTTCAACTTTAAAATTTGATTTATTTATAAATGAAATTTTTTGAATTTTCAGATCTGGGTTTTTAAATAAGGTAATTCCATTGGCAGCAGCAAGTGCGTAGCTATCTTTGTAGCTAAGTAAAATTTGATTCATTTGTAAAAACTCAGAAGCAACAATGGATGGCATTGGAAAATCTAAATCAGCTTTCAAGATCAGTGGCTCCACAAGAGTGGTGCCAGCGAAAAATCCTCGGCGCACATCAGTTTCGTGCAGATATTTGACATTCTCATCAAAGGTTAGATTGCGAATTTTGGTCACCTTCATCTCGTTTAATTTTGAAATAATCATATGCATTTTAAATTTATTAAAATACGGATCATGCGAACCTTGAATGTGAACATCAAATAAACCTGGCGAAATAGCGGTCACATATATTTGTGTATAAAATTTATCTTCGACATTGAAATTGGTGACAGCCATTAATGAAGTATAAATTTTTGAAACTGAAGCAATCGGCATTAGTGTATCAATATTTTCTCCGACGATATCAAGCCTGTCTTCGGACATTGAACACGCGCTTGCCATTTTCGCAGCGTATGCAGGTTGGGCCAATAAAATCGACAGCACACAGACCGCGCCAAATTTTAAACCCTGTTTTGAGATCTTCAACATAAACGTCCACCTATTCCGATGAACTGATAAATGCAAACCATAGCGCTGTCTTAAAACCAATATACCGACTTTGGTTCGTAAAAGTGTCAAAAGTGTATCATTTTGAGCTGAAAATTGCTTTACACACAGAAGTTCATAATCAAAAAAACATTTGTTCTTTTGTCTGACAAAACAATAACTTATACCTGAAAAAATAGCTCGTTGAATTAGGACTAGATTGATGAAATTTTCTTTGCACAATTAAATTTAAAACATAAACTAAATCTAAGAAAAATAAAAAAGAAAATCCAGTTAATCGACGGATCGATTAACCTTATATTTTTCTACTTGAGTCTAAGTGCTAAGCTGAAAAGCGAATCATGAAAATCAAGGCAACATCTCAAGGAAGGAGTTCTCAAATGGCGAACAACCAAACTCAACAACTACCCTTACTTCCTCTGCGTGACCTTATCATATTTCCGCATATGATGATGCCACTCTTTGTCGGTCG
>CANBND010000122.1 GCA_947370945.1 Pseudobdellovibrionaceae bacterium
CGAAATAATCCGACGCCGATCAAAACAAAAATTGAAAAAATAAATAAATAAGTCGGGTACGCAAAAATAGTTGCAGAATCTTTCACTCCACGCAGACTTAATAACATTAAAAATAAAATAATCCAAACACAGGTAAAAACTTGAATCGAAGCCATCGACGGAAATGCTGAAACTAAATTTTCAACTCCGGCAGAAACCGAAACGGCAACAGTCAGAGTGTAATCAATCAACAGGGCAGCTCCGGCGACAAGGCCTGCGCCAGTGCCTAAATTTTCTTTCGCAACAATATACGCTCCGCCACCATCAGGGTAAGATGTAATTGTTTGTCGGTATGAAATTCCGATAATCAACATCAATGCTAAAATTGCAATCGCAATTGGTAAAGACCACACTGTAGCACCCACAACACCCAGTAAAGTCAGCGGAATAATAATTTCTTCTGTGGCATAAGCGATTGATGACAAAGCATCTGCTGACAAAAGTGCAAGAGCTTTCCATTTCGGAATCAGTTCATGAGCGTGATGAGCAGAATTAAGCGGGTTACCAATAAGTAAGCGACGAATCTTTGAAAATATCATGCGACAAATTCCTGTTGAGAGTGAGTTGTTTTTGTAAAACTAGCTTACTCTTCTTCGGGGGGTTGTAAATATAAAATTAATCTTCAGAGTTCGCACCTGAGTTGGCGTCGTCAGCACCTTCAACATCAGCGTCTTGATACCCATCAGTTTGTTTTAAGGGAACACGATAAGTGCCATCGGCCCATTGGCCTAAATCAATCAGGCGACAACGTTCAGAACAGAACGGTCGGTATTTATTTTCGGAGCTGTAAAACGTCAAAAGCCCGCACTGCGGGCATTTGATTTCGGTTTTTTGTGAAGTCATTATTAAAAAGGTAAATTACAATTCTGTGTACGGCAACGACTGAATGTACCTTGTGCTGCGGTTTGTCCTTGAATATTAAAATTAAAATTCAAAGTTTGATCTTCAACTTTACCTGTCGGAACTTGGATTGCTAATAATGTTGTGTAATAACCTGTCCAATAATCACCGTAACCGCGCGCTTCGAAGCCTGTACTGTTGTTGATTGCGGAAACTGTTAAATTTAATTGTAACGGATTTTTATAAGCACCGTTGTATTGTTGTGGATCTGGTAAATAAATTCCAGTAGCGTAACCTAAAGCAATTCCTAATAAACCCATTCCTGATGGCAATGTGGCTTGGTAATTTGCATATTGATTCACTTGTGGCTGAGCAATAATCGTTGCCGTCAGTGTGTTACTTTGTGCATTCGGAAACTGAATAATCACATCCATTTTTCCTGCTAAGTAAGAATCACACGATGCTTGACCGTAATTGTAAGCTGCGCGATCACAGGCTCCCATAGCTTGTTTGAAAAATGTTTTCATTAATGGTCCATTGGTGACTCGGAGTGATGATGTATTTGAATAATTGTCGGCATAAAAACCTGCAGATCCTGTTTGTGTCGTCGTCGTCCCATTCGGATAACAGCGTCCGTCAGAGCCATAAGTATATCCAGCAATACAGGGACCCGATTGCACAACAACTTGTTGGGCGGGGGTGTTGTCGGTATTGTTTTTTCCACAACCAGAAAACATAATCGCCGTTGCAGACAAACCTAAGATTAACTTTTTCATAAAGACTCCTCTTTTATATAGACTAAGTATTTCAAGTTCTGCACCAGCGCGGGTGCCGAGTGTATTCGTTTTTAACTGTTAGGATTCTGACAGGGGTTGTTGGATTGACAATTTTTGTGTGTCTCAAAATGGGATTTGGTTGTATTCTTATCAATATGAATAAAATAAATTCCGACCACCATTGGACAGAAATCTCAAAACGCCTTGATTGGATTTCTCCGTATACAAAATTAAAAGAAGTCAGTTTTCATAAACCCGTTTCGATCAAATGGTATCTTGATGGCAAACTGAATGCGTCGGTGAATTGTATTGATCGTCATTTACAAAGTCATGCTGATGATATCGCTTTAATTTTTGAACCCGATGATATCAATGAGCCATCAAAAAAAATTACGTACCGTGAATTGCATGTAGCAGTTTGTCGAATGGCGAATATTTTTAAAAAATATAATGTCAAAAAAGGCGATGTGGTCACGATTTATATGCCGATGATACCTGAAGCCGTTTTTGCAATGTTGGCTTGTGCACGTATTGGCGCAGTTCATTCTGTCGTGTTCGGTGGATTTTCACCAGATTCGTTATCTGATCGAATCAATGATTGTCAGTCACAGTTTGTGATCACAGCGAACGAAGGCTTGCGTGCAGGTAAAATTATTCCGCTGAAGCAAAATATTGACTTAGCACTTCAGAAAACAGATTTCGTTAAAAATGTTTTGGTCGTCAGTCGCACAAAAAATTCTTGGGTTAAAAATAATTGTGATTTAATTTACGAAGACGAAATACAAACTGTAACTGATGTTTGTGATCCTGAAATGATGGATTCAGAAGATCCACTTTTTATTTTATACACGTCAGGCTCAACTGGAAAACCCAAAGGCGTCTTGCACACAACTGCGGGGTATTTGGCTTACGCCAGCTGGACTCATGAAACTGTTTTTAATTATCAACGTGGTCAAATTTATTGGTGCACAGCAGATGTTGGTTGGGTGACGGGTCACAGTTATATTGTGTATGGTCCGTTGTGCAACGGCGGAACGTCAGTCATTTTTGAAGGGGTTCCGAATTATCCAACACCGTCACGTTTTTGGAAGGTGATCGACAAACATCAAGTCGAAATTTTTTACACAGCACCGACAGCGATTCGCGCATTGATGCGCGAAGGTTTAGATCATGTTCAATCCACATCCAGAAAATCATTAAAAGTTTTAGGCAGCGTCGGCGAACCGATCAATCCCGAAGCATGGCTGTGGTATTCAAAAAATATTGGCGATGATCGTTGTCCTGTCGTTGATACGTGGTGGCAAACTGAAACAGGCGGAATTTTAATTTCTGATGCAGCTAAAAATAAAATGCCAATACAACAAAAGCCGGGAAGTGCAACAAAACCACTTGCAGGAATTTCTGTTGAAGTTTTATCGGCCGAAGGTCAAGTTTTAACAGGTGAATGTTCAGGAGTTTTGGTTTTGACAAATTCATGGCCCGGTCAAATGCGAACTGTTTATCGTGATCATCAGAGGTTTGAAGAAACTTATTTTTCAACTTATGCTGGATATTATTTTACAGGTGATGGATGCCGGCGCGATGCTGACGGTGATTATTGGATCACCGGTCGCGTAGATGATGTGATGAATATCTCAGGCCATCGTATTGGTACGGCCGAAGTTGAATCCGCATTGATTTCACATTTGTCAGTCGCAGAAAGTGCTGTCGTTGCTTACCCACATGATATTAAAGGCCAAGGCATTTATGCATTTGTGACATTGAAAAATGGAATTGTTGCCAATGACGAATTAAAAAAAGAATTGATTGATGTTGTTCGAAAAATTATTGGCCCCATTGCAACCCCCGATAAAATTCAATGGGCACCTGCTTTGCCAAAAACCAGATCCGGTAAAATTATGCGCAGGATTTTACGAAAAATTGCTGAAAATCAATTGGACAGTCTGGGCGACACTTCGACATTGGCTGACCCTAGTGTTGTTGAAAATTTAATTCAGAATAAAATATGAAAATATTTATATTGGCTATTGGATTTTTAATTGCAATTTTTTTGAATTTAAATTTTGATTCAAATTCTTTTTCGGCTGATTACGAAAAAATGGATTGGTCCGATGCTATTTCAGCCAGCGTAGATATTGACCGACCTGTTTCTGAAGTTTGGGCGTATGTTTCTGACACAACAAAAGCAAACCAGTGGTCAATTTATTTTCATCATATTTCAAATATACCAAATGAATTCGCTGACGGATCTGTAGGATCGATACGACGTTGTTACCGTAATGAAAATGAAGCTGGCGTATTTTGGGACGAAAAAGTCTTATTTATTGAAACTGCAAAAACAAGAATTATATATTCGTACAATTTCAATGGCTATTATGCTGAAACTAAAACCTACTCTGCTTATGTTTTGCAACACTATGAGGTCATTAGTAAAAACAAAACTCGACTGACATTTAAAACTCAAGCCTCTGGCGAAATGACAACGTGGGACCGGATTATGTTTTATTTTTCTAAAAAACAAGTCTCCGAAATTTTTGAAAAAAATCTTAAAAATATAAAAAATCATATCGAAGAAAAACCAAGCCAGTTTTTATATACAAATAAAAGTTATAATTTTTTCGAAAAGTAAGCCTCTAATATTTTTTGAGCATTTAAATATAAAATATTTTCAGCCTCTGCCGTTGTCAGGTGGCCGTTTTGTAACATATTTTGAATCATATTTTTTCTAATTTCGATATTATTGCCGACGAGTGGCCAATCAGATGAAAACAGAATGCGTTCGCTGCCCAATTTTTTGCAGGCAATCGTGATCAGTTCTTCGGATTGCCAGCTGGTTGTGACCTTTGTGTTTTCGAATTTTTGACAAAATTCTAAAGCTTCATACGGTTTAAAAATATTCATATGTAACAAAATAAAATCAATACTTTTGTATTTTTCAACCATGGTCAGTAGCGATTCAATTTGTCCAGCTTCGGGGTGTTTAAAAAACGAAGAATGTAATGCTCCTGTATGAATAACCAAGGGCCAAGAATTTTTGTTCCACAATTCAAGAATTTCAATCACCTTTTCGTCGTTCAGATCAAAATCTATAGCCATCGGATTTATTTTTAAAATAAATTTTGGATTTGTTAAATTTGAAACCGTAAATAGTTCTGCATCAGCGAAATTAAGGCTTAAACATGGTATCAATTTTTTATTTATATTTGTTTCTGCGATAATATGTTGATTCGTGATAACTGGCGGATGCGCAGCAACAATAGCAAAATCAATGTTATTGTTCAGCAGCTCTGTATTTAAATCTGCCGCCGTTGAATTCGCAGCCAGCGGAGGCAATGTGAAAGCCAACAGAAGTGGATCAAAATTTTTTCTAATTGTGTCGGGTATAATATGTATTTTCTGTTGAATAGCATGTGTGAATAGGCTGTAATATTTAAACGCTGATTTTATTTTTTCATTCTGAGTTTCAGAAATATGATTTCTAAAGCTGTTTTGTGGATAAATATGTGTATGGAAATCGATGCACTGTAAATTTTGTGATATTTCTGACATAGAAAGATTAAACATGAAAAAGCCTTTTTTAAACAGAATTATTTTATGGAGTTTTGAACGATTTCCGCCCGTACAATTTATAACAGCTTTTTTGACCTTTGCCATCGTTTGTATACCTGTAGCCATTCAACCGAATTTATGTCGTAATCTTTTTCTGGGTACTTGGATTGTGTTCAGCGTTTTAATTATTCTTAGAATTTTAGACGAGCACAAAGATTACGAATCTGATTTGGTAGCTCATCCCGAAAGGCTATTGCAAAAAAAAATATTGTCTTTGTTGGATTTAAGAAAAGTAGCCCTATTTTTTTTAACGACCAGTTTGGTTTTGGTATTCGTGTTTTATCGAAAGGCGACAGTTTATACTTCTTTGGTCGGTTTAATTTTTTGGGGTTTTTTAATGACCAAAGAATTTTTTGTAAAAAAATGGCTCTCTGAACGACTTTTTTTGTATTCAATTTCACATTTGCTGATCAGTCCTGCATTAATTTATTTTTGTGCAACATTGGTCGGCTCTGAAAATAATAAAAATATTTATTTGATGATGCTGACTTCATTTTTTTCTGCATTTAGTTACGAAGTGGCACGAAAAATCAAAGGCGCTGACGAAGAAAATGTAAACGAAATGAATTATGTGAATTCGTACGGCATCGTCTATCCGTTGATTTTATTTTTTTGTGTCAGTGTGTTTGCGCTGCTGGCATCTATTCAAATGATTCAGTTAACAAATTTGAATTCAATTTTTTATATTATAGGTTTTATATACTGCACAACTGCAGCAATTTTATTTTATAAAAAACCAGTCAAAAAATTCAGAAAATTGAACGAAGCCGCAGCCGCAACAGTCGGTCTGATTGCTTTCTTAGTGCCTTTGTCAAAGTGGCTTTATGGTTAATTGGCAAATTTTCGTAGAAAAAATTTTACCGCAGAAGCCTTCGTATCATGCAGAATTAATTCAGATCGACGATGAAAATCAGATCGGAATTTTTTCTGATGTCAGCGAGTCCGTTTTGTACTTTGGTTTTGTAAAACACACAGATCAACAGACCTTATCGACTTTGATTTCAATGATGGACGACTTCGCACGTAAAAATTCTAAGACTCAGATTGTTGGCCCGATCGACGGAGCCACTTGGGGAAATTATCGTTTTCAATGGCAAATTGAATTACCTTTGTTGTACTCAGGTCAGCCAACATATTCGCGAAAAAGCTGCGATCAGTTCATAAGCTCTGGATACAATATTTGTGAAAAATACGAAACAGTACAAATTCAAAATATTGAAAAAATCGAACAAGATTTACAATTGTTTAAAAAAAATACGCTCTCAGATTTAAAATTTGAAAAGCCAACAGTTTCGATATTTACTGAAAATCGGCTTGAATTGTTGGCGTTGTTAAATGAGATATTTTCTGAAAATTTTCAGTATACACAGATGTCAGATATTGAAATGCATATTATTTTATCAGGAATACAGAAATTTATCAATTACGATCTGTCTTTGGTTGCTCGCAACAGTCAAAATCAAATTGTGGGGTTTATGCTAAATGCAACTCGCGAACAAACACTGTTTTTAAAAACGATCGGCTTTAAAAAAGAATATCGACACCAAGGACTTAGTGTTTTTAAAATGATGGAGCAGCTTTTTAAAAACATAGCCAATCAAACTGAATTTCAAATGCAAGAAATTATTATTTGTCTGATGAAAAAAAATAACTTCCCATCATTGGTTTCAGCATATTTAACTGAACGTAAAAATGAATATGTTTTGTTACAAAAAATATTATGAAATTACTTGAATCCCTTTACCAAAAAAATGAAAGAAATTTAGATCAAATTGCGATCTATTTTTATGAAGACTTCAACTGCGTCAGAACACTGACCTACGCTCAGTTGTTTGACGAAGTCGATCGACGGGCAGTAGCCCTAGGCAAAATGAAAGCCTCAGGTTTTGTTCTGATTTGTATTGTGCAGCCGTTGGAATTTATTTTTTCGTTTTTAGCGCTCGTCAAAGTTGGTTGCGTGCCAGTGCCAATCGCTCCGGTTAACGTGGCGCCCGAAGAACACTTTGTCGACAGATTAAAAAAATTATTTTTAAAATTCAAATTTGATTTTGTTATTTCGGATGAAATGAATCGTGATTATTTTACGAAATATCAAATACCGATTTTAAACTCTGATATTGTATCTTCGTCTGACCAGCATCTGCAGCGGATCAGTATCAATCCACATCCGGACGCTTGCTTTATACAATTTTCGTCAGGCAGCACTGCAGATCCCAAAGGCATTGTGATAAATCATCGCCAATTGTTAGCGAATTTAATACAAATTAATTCAGCATTGAATCCATCGGCTACAGATAAATTAATATCATGGTTGCCGCTTTATCACGATATGGGTTTGATTGGCGCAGTTCTGTCGCCCCTATTTGCAAAAGCCGAATTGCACTTAATGGCAACGCGCGATTACATAGGTCATGTTGAAAAATATATCGAACTGATCTGTCGTAAAAAAATTAATTTTATTTTGGGCCCAGATTTTATGTACAGACAAATTTCTAAAATTTTGATGAACAAAAATTTTGA
>CANBND010000123.1 GCA_947370945.1 Pseudobdellovibrionaceae bacterium
AGCGCAATTTGAATGGCCGCTTTTGCTGTGCGTTTTCCGTTACGAGTTTGCAACATCCACAATTTATTTTTTTCGATTGTGAATTCGATGTCTTGCATATCTTTAAAATAAGTTTCTAATTTTTTATAGATAGTTTCTAAATCATTATACGGCTCTGGCATAATTTCTTTAAGAATAGAAATTGTCTGCGGTGTACGAATACCTGCAACGACATCTTCGCCCTGTGCATTGACTAAAAATTCTCCGTAGAATTTTTTCTCGCCCGTGCTTGGGTCGCGTGTGAATGCAACACCTGTTGCAGAATCATCACCTAAATTTCCGAAGACCATCGATTGCACATTCACAGCAGTTCCCCAGCTGGCAGGGATTTCGTGTAATTCACGATATGTGATGGCTCGCGCTGTGTTCCAACTGCGAAAAACAGCGCTCACTGCGCCCCACAGTTGTTCGAAAGGATCTGCTGGAAACTTCTGCCCCGTCATTTGTTGAACCATGTCTTTAAATTTTGAAACTAATTTTTTTAAATCATCTGCGGTCAAATCAGTGTCGTTATGAATTCCTTTTTCAGCTTTTAAATCCTCAAGCGTGACTTCAAGTAACGATGAATTCATTCCCATCACAACATCAGAATACATTTGAATAAACCGACGGTACGAATCCCATGCAAAGCGCGGATTATTTGATGAAAGTGCCAAGCCTTCAACAGTTTGATCATTCAAACCTAAATTCAAAATTGTATCCATCATTCCGGGCATCGATGCACGCGCACCCGATCTGACACTGACAAGCAATGGATTTTTTGCATCGCCAAATTTTTTTCCGATTTTATTTTCAACACGAACCAAAGCCGTTTGCGCTTCAGATTTAACCCAATCCGGTAATTTTCCGCCTTCAGCATAAAAATGCGTACAAATATCTGTCGAAATCGTGAACCCTGGCGGCACCGGCAAACCCAACGAAGTCATTTCAGCCAAATTTGCACCTTTGCCACCTAAAATATTTTTCAAAGAGGCATTGCCTTCAGATTCTCCGGCTGCGAAAAAATAAACAAACTTTTTGGGACGCTCTAATTTTTCACCTGTTGATTTTTCTTGTGACATATTTAATATCCTTTAAAATTGTTTAAGTTGAAGTGCGATGTACTGATTCAGCTCTGAAATTTTAATACGCTCTTGAGTCATTTTATCACGATGACGAACTGTCACAGACTGATCGTTGATCGTTTCAAAATCATACGTCACACAAAATGGCGTTCCGATTTCATCTTGACGACGATAACGTTTTCCAATGGAAGCCGTTTCGTCATATTGAACATCAAAGTCTTCGGCCAATTGATCACGGAGCTTCATCGCAGGAATTGAAAGCTCATCTTTTTTCGACAAAGGTAATACACAAACTTTGATCGGAGCAATATCGGGATGCAATCCCAATACAACTCGAATGTCTTCGGTTGCTTTTCCCGTGTCATCAGTTTCAGTTGTCACTTCTTCGCGGTAGGCATCGCACATGAACGCTAAAAATAAACGATCACATCCCACGGCAGTTTCAATCACGAAGGGCAGAAATTTTTCTTTGTTGGCTTCGTCAAAATATTCTAAATTTTTTCCGGAAAATTTTTGATGCTGAGTCAAATCGAAATCAGCGCGGTTATGAATACCTTCCAGCTCTGAAAATCCCATCGGAAATTGATATTCAACGTCGACCGCAGCACGTGCATAATGCGCCAGTTTATCGTGATCTTTAAATTTTAAATTCTCTTCACGGATTCCGTATTTCAGATAAAAATTCTTGCGACGCTCTTTCCACTCTGTGAAATGAACTTCATCGGTTCCGGGTTTAACAAAATATTGCATTTCCATTTGTTCGAATTCACGCGTACGAAAAATAAAATTTCCGGGTGTGATTTCATTACGAAATGATTTTCCGATCGCAGCGATGCCAAAAGGAATTTTATAACGACTGGATTGCTGGCAATTTTGAAAATTAACGAAATGACCTTGGGCGGTTTCAGGTCGCAAATAAACAACTGCACTGGTGTCTTCAAGCGGCCCCATATGAGTTTTAAACATCAAATTAAACTGACGTTCTTCGGATAAATTTTTTGATCCACATTGTGGACATTGTTTTTTATTTATGTACGAGTCGGTGTTATCTGCGCGAAAACGAGTTTTACAATCTTTGCAATCCACCAAAGGATCGGAAAATCCATCAATGTGCCCAGAGGCTTTCCATACTGTGGGGTGCATTAAAATCGCAGCGTCCAAACCCACGATATCAGATCTGCGGGTCATCGCATTCCACCACGCACGCTTCACATTCATTTTCATAATTGAACCGAGCGGACCGTAATCCCAACAGCTCCCAAGGCCGCCGTAAATTTCTGAAGATTGAAAAACAAAACCACGACGCTTTGAAAGTCCCACAAGAGTTTGTAAATCTTTAAGTCTGCGAATGGTTGGTTTTTGTTTTGGAGTTTGTGCGGTTGCGGGTGTTGATTCAGACATGATGCTGTCGCTTTCTTGCTGCTGGTTGCAGCCGAAAAATTTTTATTTTTGAGTTACTGTTAATCTTGTCACTAAATGCTACCGAGCCAATCGCAAGTCGTCAAATTTGTTGGGCGAAGAATCGCTGCGTTGCTGCACTTAGAACCGACATAAATTCGATAATCGGAACTACAACGTAGCCAAAAACAACATAGCCCTATGCAAGGCTGGTTTAAGATTTGAAATACGTCTGCTCGTGGAAAACAGATCAGAACTGCAAGACGAATACTTTGAATTTATTAAAACTTTAAATAAAACAAATCGTAAAAAAGACCAAAAAACGGAAATCGCTTTTTTGATCAAAACTGATTCGTTAAATAACCGATACCTTACAGCAACAACGAACGAAGAAAAATATCTGCGTTTTGGCACTATTAATTTAAATTTTCAGTTGCGTGTTGACGACGACTTTAGATATCAAGACTTTGGTGAATACATTAAGATTTCAATTTCTGGTGTCAAAAATGAATCTGATCTAAATTCAACAATTCGACTTGCAATAAGCAGGCTTTTCGCCGCCGTTTAATTCTTTTATTAAGCTGGCCAATTCGTCGCGAATTTCTATTCTGCTTCGCTGAACAAATTCTGTTAGTGAATTATTTAGGCAGCAACCTATAGAAACTATTTCTGAATAATTTAAATAGTCGTCATAAAAATCAATATACGGCCCATCGCCAAACGTATCACATAAAATACATACTCCTAATTTCAATTCCTTTCTGCTGGCATGATATTCAGAGTTTTCCTCGATTGACTTGATTTTCTGAGCAACTACTAAATCTAATTCATCATAATTTTTGAAGTAAAAAGCGATTGTTTCATCTTTCTGAACTATAAAGTTTTTTTTGATATAATTAATAAATTTGAGTCGTTTTTGGTATTCCATAGGTAACGAATCGGATTTTGTAGCAAAATTGCTGAATCTATAGACTTAAGTCGTCGATATTTACAAAATGCACAATCCCCGACCGCCTTGACAACCCTGAATCCAGACCCTAATTTGCGTCTCATAAGCAGACAAATTAAACGGAGGCCTTTATGTCAGAATCGACAAAAAACACAACAGAAAAAAAAACACAGAGCTTTAACGCAGAGATCAAGCAACTGTTAGATATCGTGATCCATTCACTGTACTCACAAAAAGAAATTTTTATTCGCGAATTAATTTCGAATGCTTCAGATGCAATTGATAAATTAAAATTCGAAAGTTTAACAAATGCAAAATTAATTCCTGACAATAAAAAATTAGAAATAAGATTGGCTCCAAATAAAGAAACAAATACTTTACAAATTATCGATACCGGTATCGGTATGAACCCCGAAGAAGTGACTCAATTTATTGGTACGATCGCAAAATCGGGAACAAAAGCTTTCGCTCAGATGAACAAAGAAATGAAATCAAAACCTGAACTGATTGGTCAATTTGGCGTTGGATTTTATTCAGCGTTCATGGTGGCTGACACAGTCACATTACACACGCAAAAAGCCGGCACCGACATCGGCACAATCTGGGAATCAAATGGTGATGGTACATATTCAACGGAATCAGCTGTGCGCCCTGAAGGCTTTGGTACAACAATCACGTTGAAATTAAAAAAACATAACACAGAAAAAACTGAAGACGGCAATGAGGCTGTTCAAGACTTTACAGACGAGTGGACATTAAAATCTTTGGTTAAAAAATATTCTGACTTTGTCGCTTGGCCAATTCAGATGAGCACATCCACTGAAAAAGAAAATCCAGAAACAAAAGTTAAAGAAACTGTGATCGAAGATCAGACATTAAACAGCCAAAAAGCATTGTGGCTTCGTCCCGCTACTGAAATCAAGCCCGAAGAATATAACGAATTTTATCAGCATCTGACTCACGACTGGCAAACTCCGGCAAAACACGTCCATTTTAAAGCTGAAGGCACAACTGAGTTCACAAGTTTATTTTATTTTCCATCAAAAAAACCGTGGAATTACCAAATGAAAGATTACGAATTTGGTTTAAATTTATATATCAAGCGTGTTTTCATTATGGAAAACTGCAAAGATTTATTACCACCCTATTTACGCTTCACAAAAGGCCTTGTTGATTCAAATGATTTGTCGCTGAATGTGTCGCGTGAATTATTGCAACAAGATCGCTTAGTCACTGTGATCCGAAAAAATATTGTTTCGAAAATTTTTAGTACTCTAAAAGATTGGCTCAACAAAGACCGTACAGAATACGAAAAGTTTTGGAATGAATTCGGAACAACTTTAAAAGAAGGAATCCCCACAGATCCAACACAGGTCGAAAAAATTCAAGATTTATTGTTATTTCAGTCGACAAATTCAGACGGCTTAACAACGCTTGAAGAATACGTCAGCCGCATGAAGCCCGTACAAAAAGAAATTTATTTCATTACAGGTGAACGTTTAGAAACCGTAAAACAATCACCGTATTTAGAAATGTTAAAACAAAAAAACTTTGAAGTTTTATTTTTAACTGATGCCGTTGACGAATGGGTCACGCAAGGTTTAACAAAATTTAAAGATAAAAATTTAGTTTCAATCACAAAAGAAGGCTTAAGCTTAGATTCTGAAGCTGAACAAAAAGAAAAAGAAACTGTTAAAAAAGCTCAGACTGAACGTTTTGCTGGGCTTATGGAAAAAATGAAAACAAATTTATCAGAACATGTTAAAGACGTCGTGATCTCTGATCGTCTGACTGAAACGCCTGTGTGTTTAGTATCGGGCC
Source organism: Pseudobdellovibrionaceae bacterium (assembly GCA_947370945.1). Classification (GTDB taxonomy): domain Bacteria; phylum Bdellovibrionota; class Bdellovibrionia; order Bdellovibrionales; family Bdellovibrionaceae; genus Pseudobdellovibrio. The sequence goes on from CANBND010000123.1 coordinate 5,272, forward strand.
AAAATGATATGTCAGCCAATATGCAAAAAATTCTTTCGCAAATGGGCGAAGGTGCACCTCGCGGCGAAACAAAACGAATTTTAGAAATCAATCCAAATCATCTGATTTTTGAAGCCATGATTAAAGCCGACGATGAACAATTAAAAAATTGGTCTGAAATTTTATTTAATCAGGCTTTACTGTCTGAAGGAAATTCAATTCCTAATCCAGTTCGTTTTTCGAAATTAATTGCAGATTTAATGATTAGTTCGAAGAACCATTAATTAAAATTATCGAGGACTCAGCTTGCTACTGCTGCACAGGCTGAGTTTTTGGCGTTTTAAAAGTTACATTTGCAGATTCGATATTTTTTTGATTTTTTTTACTGCTAAAAAATGTAGATGTTATTAAGTAATCTTGAATTTTTTGATAGCACCCACTGACAGCGCAACAATTACGAGCCATTTCAGGAAATGAATCGTATTTTTGTAAATCTTTTTTCATAATTTTATATTTAGCTTCATCTTTTATATTTTTCATATATTCAAAATCAACAACATTCATCGGTGCTGAAACATTTGAATTAGTGTTATCTCGTGATAATAAATAAATCTGCATCAGATTTTCTTTTTCACATTTAAAAAATATTTCACGACTAAATCGCAAGTCTTTTTCTTGATCAGAAAAAGAAATTTTGTAGGTATTCACAATATTTTCGGCTAATTTATTTTTGTTTTTTAAATTTAATGAAATAATCCGACGTCCAAGACCGTCAATCTCTTCAGCAGAAGGAGACGCTACACCTTCAGGCTTAGCAAAAACTTTTCGAGATACATTATAAGCATCTAATAAATATTGCGAAATATTCTCTAATTGTACATTAGTCAATCCTGCATTTTCTGCGTAAACATTTGTACATTGAAAAATAAAAAATAAACTCAAAACCAATTTCAGCATAAAACCTCACTTTGATTGATCTTACTATACAAGAAAATAAATAAAATTGATTTTTAAAACAGACTCGATTAGACCTTCGACCAGCACCTTACAGGCGTTCATTTCGCCGCTTTTTAAAAATTGCATTGTAAGCAGATTCTAAAAATTCATACGTTGATGGCTGCGCTGTTTTTAATTGGTCTTGATAGGCTTTTGTAGCAACATCGACACTGGCGCCCTGCGGAATACCTAAAACTTCGTGTGCTTCCCAATCGTGACCATTATACATAAAAAAAATGCTCAGCTGCTTTGAAGTTTTTGTGCTTTTATTTGATTCGGGCTCTAAAACAGACTGCCGTGGTTCAGCAATAAGATTTGGTGAGGTTTGAGCCATGACGGCAGGTTTTTGAACATCAGGAATGTCTGAATGATTTGCAGCACGCAAGTTTAATTTTGTCGGAGGCTTTTGTTTAGAGCGTCCGAACACAATGTATGCTATAAAAAACGCACCCATAATGATATTTAAATAAAATAGCTGTTGGCTGTTCACGATAAATTAATTATGAAATGAACTGTATATTTTGTAAACTCAATTCCTAACTTTGATTTTTCAAATGAATGAAAAATTGTCTTAAAAGGAGACCCCATGGCAGCGAATCCGACAAACAATCCATTCGATCAGCAAGTTGCAATCCCCGGTGTTAAAAAAATTATCGCAGTCGCCTCTGGCAAAGGTGGTGTTGGCAAAAGTACAATCGCTACAAACTTGGCCCTAGCTCTAAAAGACTACGGCACTGTTGGATTATTAGATGCCGATATTTACGGGCCATCAATTCCTCGCATGATGGGGGCATTGAATCAAAAACCAACAATTAATTCTGGCAATCAAATTGAGCCCCTATCAAGACACGGCATCAAAGTCATGAGCATCGGTTTTTTGGTCGACGAAGCTTCGGCCATTGTTTGGCGCGGGCCCATGTTGTTCAAAGCGATGGATCAATTTTTTCGTGATGTTCAATGGGGTGAACTTGATTATTTAGTCATCGATCTGCCACCAGGTACTGGCGATGTTCAATTGTCATTGGTGCAAAAAGTTCCTGTTGCTGCAGCCGTGATTGTGACAACACCACAAAATATTTCTTTGATCGACGCAAAAAAAGCCATCGATATGTTTGAACGCACCGGCGTAAAAATCGCAGGCGTCGTTGAAAATATGTCCTATATGCTGTCTGAATCGGGCGAAAAAATTCAATTGTTTCCCAAAGGCGAAATTGATTCGTATTTAAAATCAAAAAATTTATTAAAACTTTCTGAAGTTCCATTTAATACAAACGTGTCATTGGGTTCTGAATCTGGAATTCCGATTATGGAAAGTTATTCTGATTCAGCAGAAGCCGTGGCGATTAAAGTGATTGCGAAGAAATTGCGAGAGCTTGTTTAGATTGATTACGTTTTAAACCACTTCTTCAAATTTTTAATAAATTCGGATATTCGAGGCGTGTGTTCATGATTTGTTCGAATGGTTGCGCAAATAGTATGTTCGCCAAAGCCTCGTGCCG
>CANBND010000124.1 GCA_947370945.1 Pseudobdellovibrionaceae bacterium
CAAAATGAATTACCCAAATACAGAACTGTTTGCAGACAATGTTCACAGCCCAACTTCAGTTGTTTCTGTAGTCATGTAAAATCGTTTGATTCAAATATCAGTTTTGTGATTTTGATTCATCCGATCGAAGCGGTCAGACGAATTGCAACCGGCAGAATGTCACATTTGTGTTTGCAAAATTCATATTTAATCAAAGGCCAAGATTATTCGGCAGACGAAACTGTGAATCAATTGCTGAATGATCCCGATTATGAATCAGTTATTTTGTATCCTGGAATCAAGTCGAAAAATATTTCAGTCATTAGTGAATCCGAAAAGAAAAATTTATTTAATCCAAATAAAAAATTAAGGATTTTTGTCATCGATGGAACATGGGCCACGGCAAAAAAAATGGTCCGTCAAAGTGTGAATCTGCATACGCTGCCGAGGATTTATTTTTCATCAAATAAAGAATCAAATTTCAGAGTGCGCAAGCAACCCCGATCAGGTTGTTTTTCAACGATCGAAGCCATTCATCATACGATTGAATTATTAGGTGAACAAAATGGATTTAATTTATTTGAACGTAAGCATGATAATTTATTAACGGTTTTTGATTCGATGGTTGAAACACAATTGCGTTTTATAAATGAGGCGAATTTGAATTTGCGACAAGCTTCGTACCGCAGAGAAGTTCAAAAAAAATCGGCCTAGATATTATCTAAGCCGATTTAATAAAGTAAAAAAGAACCCAAACATCTTGTCCGAGCCCCTTAAAAATTAAAAATATATATTAAGCTTTTTTAGCTTGAGCTGCTAACTGAGATTGTTTTTTCTTTGCTGCGATTTCTTCTGGACTTGCGCCCCATGGTGAAGATTTCGGAGCGCCCGAATTTTTACCGCCGCCTGGGCCGCCACGTTGACCACCACGAGCTCCGCCTTTAGCTGCCGGAGCTGCTGCTGCAGACATTGGTTTAAACATATCCATAGTTTCGATCATGTAATAATTGTCTTCAACTTTTGTGTATTTTGCAGGAGCTGCTTCGCCTTCAGCGATGCTTGCAACTAAAACGCGTTTGAAAGCTTTTTGTTCAACAACTAAATCACCAGCGGCGAAAATAAATTTTAATTTATCGCCTTCAAGTTTCATTGATTCACCAATTGCAGCCATTGTTTCTTCGGCCGTTTTGCCTTCAGCAGTTAATGCGGCTTTTGCTGCTAAAAATTTTTGTAAAGTGGGCTGAGAAAATTCTGTAATTGATTTCATGATATGGCCTTTCAGGTGATTTATAGTAAGGGGTATTTGTACCTAATTTGTGGGCGCTTTGGCAAGCGAGGAATCGATTTTTGGTTCGAGTTTTTGGCGAAAATCGTCGGGTGTTCGAGGAATTGACGGTTTTTCGCCCTGATTTACAGTTTATGTGGTTTAAAATGGTCCAAGTTCTGCATTTGATTTTATGTGTTTAAATATACGAATAACGTTTTTCAGACTTTTTTTATAGTTTCAGCTGCCTTTTTGTCCTCTTTGACGGCTGCGGGCCAGCAATTACCGAAAAAGCAGTTGTTGATTCATGCTCAGCAAATGATAGCTGAAGATTTTGAAATTCAAAATTCAAAATCACAAAATAAATTCATTTTGAAACATCCTAAATTTACTTTGCACGATGAAGTTCAAACAATTCGTTTTGATCAGATTTATATCGAGCAGACATCTGAAATTAAACGCAAAGAATGGCGAGTCATCGGTGGCGACGTTCAAGTTCATTATTATCAAAAAAATAAAAAATTTATTTTAGATCCCAGAATTTACGATTTTAAATTTGTTGTGAATTCAGCAGATCTGGTTTCTGTCATAGAAGTTAAAAATAAAATTTCTGACTGGTTAAAAATCAACGAAACAATCGATATTAAAAATGATCAAATTAAATATCGATTATTGCCGACTTCGAAAACGACTTTTTTACCAGTGTACTGGATTTACGTTAAACCCACATTAAATCGATCAGGTATGAATTTAATTGTGAACGCAAAGTCATCAGAATTAATATATCAATATTCAAATCAAAAACATTTAAATTCAAGTATTCCACCAGTTCAAGTTTTTGATGGACGTTTTCATATCTTGAAAACAAATAAAACCGAAGATCAAATCGATCAAACATCAGCAAAATATAAAAATATTTGCCAAATGATATCAACAAACAAAAAATCAGAAGGCGAACCACTTTTGATTCATATCGATCAGTGCGATATTGGCAAAGATACGTCCGCAAGCAGAGCTGAAAATAATATTAAGAATATTTTAAATTATTATTTATCTGAACATTCACAATACGGTTTTGACAATGCTCCAGAAAATAAAACGACGATCAAAAGTCTAGTTCATGCGGGTGTCAAATTTGATAATGCTTATTGGGATGAGGATCTGAAAATTATGGTTTATGGTGACGGTCAGGGTGGTATTGATAAAAATGCAACCAATGATTATACCTTGGCGTTAGATATTGCAGGTCACGAATTTACTCATGCGATTGTTTCTAACACTGCAAATTTGATGGCAGCGAGTGATGCAGGTGCGATGAATGAGGCGTTCGCAGATATTTTTGGAATTCTGATCAGTCGCAAAAATTCAAAATTTGCCAATTGGAATATAGGTGCTAAATTATATAATAATGCTGATGGCGATTCAGACGAAATTGCTCTGAGATCATTATCAAACCCAGAAAAATTTAAAACATCGACGCTCATTAATGGTCAACTTGTGCAAGTACCATTTCCTGAAAAGTATTCTGAGCGTTTGGCGAAAAATGAAAAATGTGATGATGAAAATGATTTGTGCGAAGTTCATGCGAATTCGACCATTTTTAGCCATGCGGCCTATTTGATTGATGAAAGTTTTCAAAATAATTTAAAAATGTCAGCCAGCGAAGCTGATCAAAAAATGGCGAAGCTTTATTTCATTACGTTGACTCACAAGCTTCGAGAAAATGAAACGATGATGTCGGCTGCGAAAGCTTTGTTTCAAACGTGCACGGAAACTTTGACTGCGCCTGAGTGTGATATCGTCAAGGCGGCTTTTATTCAGACCGAGATTTGGGAATAAAGTTTGTATTTACAATGTATTAACAATGTGCTATTATTTATAAATGGGTTTTGAATGGGATGAATCTAAGGCTGAAATAAACTATAAAAAACATGGCATTCGTTTTTCTGAAGCTGTATCAGTCTGGCTTGATGAATCGTCGTTAGAAATGCAAGATTTACTGCATTCTGATCAAGAAGAGCGTTGGATTAGGCTTGGCTTTTCAAGAAAAGCCAATTTATTAGTCGTAGTGTACTGTGAAAAATCAGAAAATGATCAAATCCGAATAATATCTGCCAGAATCGCTACAAAGAACGAATCCAAACAATATCATGCGAGGTAATTTATGAAAAGCGAATACGATTTTGCAAAAGCAAAAAAAACTAAAAAAGTTCTTAAAGAAATCAAAGTCATTAAGACTTTCAGGATTGATGCCGACGTTATTGAATGGCTCGAAAACGAAGGCGAAAAACAGGGTATGGGGTATCAAACTTTTCTAAATTGGTTTTTGAAAAAATCAATGGATGATTCTGAAACTTTTGAGGATCGTTTGTTGAAAATTGAAAAGACGTTGTTTCGAAAAAAGGCTTAGGTTTTATTATATTAAAAACAGAGGGTTAAGTTGGCTAAGTCAAAATCAGATATATCGAATAGTGCAATACGAATATTTTTAAATAAAGTTGGTGAGTATTATGATACTGAACGCGGTTTTGCTCATTTTTCTGATTCAAAGAAATGCAAAGAGGAACTTTTAAGTTTTTTTAAAAATGAATGTTGTTACTGCGAAAGAAAAATAAATATCGAGACAATTAGTTTGGACCACTTAATTCCTATAAATAAAGATAATTTGGGTTTGCATGCGTGGGGAAATATTGTTCCTTGTTGTGCGAGTTGTAATAATAAAAAACAAAAGCACAAATGGCTAGATTTTCTTAATTCTTATACAAAGCCCGAGCTTGTTGAAAAAAAAATGGCATTGATAATTAAGTTTGTTAAAAGTAAAAAATATGACCCTAAGTTGGACATATCAAGTTTTGCGAACAATTTATATAAGGATGTTGGGGAGGTCTCTATGACGCTGATTAACCTAAGATACGATCAAGCCAAAGATGCGATTAAAAATATTTTAAAAAAATAATTTTGGTGCGCGATAGGGGATTTGAACCCCTACACCTTGCGGCACTGGCACCTCAAGCCAGCGTGTCTACCAATTCCACCAACCGCGCACTTATCTATGATCTGTTTTTTATTGAGGTATAACGTATATTAATCCCAGTTTAAAGTGACAATCAAGGGCGCTTTAAATTCACGCGGCAGCCCATAAGCCTAGACCATTGTCGCTATTTCATTCTTTTTACGGATTCGTTTAACCCACTTTCAAAGGGTCGCTGTCTTAATTACAAGAGCACGGAAGCTCTGATGATGGTAAGGAACTCGCGGCTATGGATGGCTGCTCCTGACTGTCACATAGAAAAAATAAAGCCATGGATGGTTTTAGAAAATGAAAGACAACAAGAAAAAAAGGAGTTTTTCGTGGAGTTAACAGAAGTATTTATGTTTTGCGGATTTTATTCAAGCCTAGTGATCTACTCCCTATGGATTACGGTGGCTGATCGATTCAACAAAGTCAGTTAGTTCTGATTTTTGGTTAGAAAAATTTTGTTACAAAAGAATTTGATGGGTTTAGGTGGTTCCCCAATCAAATTTTTCAGCGGAAGTTAAAAGCTTCCGCTTTTTTTTATTTGTGTCTTTGATTCGATATACGACAAAATTTGACGTATATCTTTTTAAAAGGCATATTAAAAAACAAAGAGCCAAAAATATGAAATTATCCGATTTAAAATACGACTATCCAGAAAATTTAATTGCGCTAAAACCATCGCGCCCTACGCGTGTGATGTGGGTTGATGAATCAGGGGCACCGTCTGAAATCACAATTGATGATTTAATCAAAAAAATTCCTAAAGGTGATGTTGTTGTGATTAACGATACCAAAGTTTTAAAACGTCGTGTGTTTGTTGATCAAAACAAGAGTCACAGTGGCTCTGATCTTGAAATTTTATTTTTAGATCAATTGCCTACTGGATTAGAAAAAAATCTGTGGAAAGTTTTATTTCCGTCAAAAAAATTCTCAGTCGGTGGTTCGGTTATTTTACCCAATGGCGCAAAAATGACATTGATTGAAAAGGGGCTTCCACAAATAGTTTCGGTCGACAGACAATTAACTGAAAATGATTTTGAACACATGGCCGAATTACCATTGCCGCCGTATATTCAAAAAGCGCGTGATCAGCGACACAATAATATTGACGATAAAAATTGGTATCAAACAGCTTGGGCTGACAAGGGCGGCAGTTTCGCAGCACCGACGGCCAGTTTGCATTTTACTGAAAATGATTTATTAAGTTTAGAAAAAAATGGTGTTCATGTTTTAAAAATCACGTTGCATGTGGGACTGGGAACGTTTTTACCAGTCAAGGTTGATGATTTGAACGATCATCAAATGCACGGTGAAATTTACGAAGTTTCAAAAGATGTTTGGACAGAAATTTTTGATGCGAAAAAACAGAATCAAAAAATTTGGGCTTTGGGAACGACAGTTGCTCGAACTTTAGAAACGATTGCAAGATCGAATGAATTATCAGGTGAATCAAAAATATTATTACAAGTCGGTAGCGAATTTAAAATTGTGGATCGATTAATGACAAATTTTCATCAACCCGAATCGACATTGTTGGCTTTGGTTTCGGGCTTTTCAAATCTTGAGACGGTGAAAAAAAATTATCAATGGGCGATTGCTCGTGAATTTAAATTATTCAGTTATGGTGATTTTTCGGTTTGGATGTAGTGATTATTTCATTCCGAAAACTGTAATTTCGATTTTGGATTTGTTCTTTAGAGCATAAGTCCCTTTATGAATTGTATTTTCATAAGTCGTATTTGAAGCGAATTTATTTTCTGGAAAAAACCTTTTATTTAAGTAGCAAACAACATGATCTTGGTTGCAGTAGTCAGTTAAAGGTTTTGTTGTGCCATTGTTGTAGTCTTTGATGAATTTTTCAATTTGATCAGTCGCGGAGCCATCTTTGTATTCGACAGTGTTTAAGATCATTTTTTTACTGACTTCAATGTTTGCAGATTCTGGCAAAAATATATCGCACGATAATTTCGTAACTGTGGATAAATTTTCTTTGCAAATGATAATTGCGCATTCAGCAATTCCGATAGCTTCCATTGAATCGCAGTCGGTAATTTTCCCAGCGCCAACATTCGATCGAACGTTATGTCTGTCTCGAACCCCCATGCCAGCAATCTCTTGTTGTGACATAGGAATTGGGGATTGATATTTAGTCGTTACGCACGCAAATAAAGCAAACACAGTCGTTAAAGATAAGATTATTTTTTTCATAAATTGAATTTAAACAGAAACGGTGGGTTTGCAATTATCTTTTGAATGTGGAGTGATTTTTTGCTACAAATCGGCAATGACGACGAAGAATTTATTAGATGCAGAAAAAACGATACATAATCCACGAAATCTAAAACTGGGCGAATTTAAATTGCATAAAAAATCAGGCAAGGCCCGCCGTGCAACATTCATGACGGCACATGGCAGTTTTGAAACGCCAACGTTCATGGCTGTAGGAACAAAAGCCACCGTCAAGGCGATGACTCCTGAAGAATTAAAAATTTGTGGTACGCAAGTGGTTTTGGGTAACACTTATCATTTGCATTTACGGCCGGGTGAAAAATTAATAAAACAATTGGGTGGTTTGCATAAATTTATGAATTGGCATGGGCCAATTTTGACCGACTCGGGTGGATTCCAAGTTTTCTCGCTATCAACGCTTCGTAAGATGTCAGAAGAAGGCGTTGAGTTCCGATCACATTTAGATGGCGCTAAACATTTTATTTCTCCTGAAAAAAGTATGGAAATACAAATGGATTTGGGCTCGGACATCATTATGGCTTTTGATGAATGTTTGCAGTATCCGGCGACAGACGAACAAATTAAAACGTCGATGGATTTAACGTATCGTTGGTTATTGCGATCACACAAAGCCATGAATCGTGAGCAAAGTTTATTATTCGGAATTGTTCAAGGTGGTTTAAGTCTTGAGCACCGAAAATACTCTTTAGATCAAGTCACAAGTGTTGATCTGCCGGGTTACGCATTGGGTGGATTTTCGGTAGGTGAGCCGATTCATTTGATGCATGAGTTGTTGCCGCATATCGCGCCGTTGATGCCAGAAAATAAGCCCAGATATTTAATGGGCGTCGGAACTCCGTTGGATTTAATTATTTCAATCGATGCTGGTGTGGATATGTTTGATTGCGTGTTGCCAACCCGTGTTGCCAGAAACGGAACTTTGTACACTTGGTCTGGCAAAATTAGCATCAAACGTCAGCAGTACCAGTATGATGCTGGACCATTAGATCCAGAATGTGATTGTTATACGTGCAAAAATTATTCAAGAGCGTATTTAAGACATTTATTTTTATCGGGCGAAATATTAAGTGCACGTCTGAATACCATTCATAATTTACATTTTTATATGTCTGTTATGGCTAAAGCCAGACTTGCGTTGGAAGAAAATCGTTGGGAAGCCTACCGCGACGATTGCCTAACGCGATTTGTAAGATCTGATAAGGAGTCT
>CANBND010000125.1 GCA_947370945.1 Pseudobdellovibrionaceae bacterium
GATATTTTTTTTTGATAAATGAAATTGTTTGGCGATTTGATAATTCAAAAATCGGCGTACGATAGGACCTTAACAAGTAGACTTTACAAATTTTTTCTAAATCATCCATTGGAAAATCTTTTTTTTCTGCTTTTCTAATTTCTTTGTAAAATTGAGAATCTGTTGAAATTGGCGAATCATGATTTTTCAGTCTTTCGATTCGATTTCGCCATGTCAGTTTATTCATAAAATACATAATAATGCTGGCACAAATAAATATAAAAACCAGTAACGCCGCTGCAGAATATTGCCATGGCCATTGTAACTGCGAAATCACATAACCAAATGGTTCCGGTGGTTTTTCGCCTTTTTGTTCAATCACGGATTTTATTTTAAAATTCTGCGGCCCCAGATCAATAACTTGGACACCATCTGAAATTTTAAAATTTGTGGTTTTGATGTCACCAGCGATATATAACACAGTATCGACATCAAATGAATTTGCATTTCGGGCTTCGATTTTAAAAACTTTCATTGTGTTTTTATTATTTTCATCAACCACAACAAATGCTTTTGAAAAATCAAAAGTCCTGTCCCATGTGCCTTCGCAATTAATAATAAAATGTCGACCAACCGTCAGGGTTTCTTTTTCTAGACCCACCACATCCGGAATATGCGTTGAACAGCGAACTTCATTCAACATATTTTAGCGCCTTTTCCTGCGTTTAAAAAAAGTCAACAACGATCTGTGAAACTGATCATCAGCTTCAAATGTGAAACTATCAATGCCAGATTTTTTTAATTTTTTTGCAAAGCCTTCAAATTCATTTTTAAATTTAGCCTTCATTTCGGCTTGAAACACTGGATTTGACGTGTCGATTAAAACTGTTTGACCAGTTTCTGAATCTTGCAAATCAATAAGCCCCACATCTGGAAAATTAAATTCAGCTTCGTCTTGCACAAGACCTGCGATGACTTCGTGTTTTTTTTCTAAATAGGTCATTGCGGTTTCATAATCAGTGTCTTGAAAATCGCTCAGAACAAAAATGGTTGCACGTTTTTTTAAAACGCCATTTAAAAATTCAAGAGCGGTTGAAATTTTTGTATTTTTATTTTTCGGTTTAAAAAATAAAATTTCGCGCAAAATTCGATAGACATGGGCTTTGCCTTTTTTAGGAGGAACATATAATTCGACATCATTTGAAAATAATAATAAGCCCACTTGATCGTTATTTTTAATGGCACTGAAGGCCAATGTTGCCGCCACAAGGGCCACGACTTCGCCTTTGAAATTATTTTTCGAACCGAATTCTTGCGAACCTGAAACATCAATCGCTAACATCAACGTTAATTCACGTTCTTCTTCGAAAGTTTTAATATACGGTTTACCCGCACGAGCCATCAACGCCCACGAAATCGCACGCACATCATCACCGGGAACGTATTCGCGAAAATCAGAAAAAGTCATACCTTGACCTTTGAATTTGGTATGGTATTCGCCCGAAAAAACATTGTTCACCAATTTTCTGGTGTCAATTTCGATGCGTTTAACTTTTTTTAAAATCTCTGCGGGTATGGTCATCGTTTTATATATCCAAATAAATTTATATTCAATTAAGCAGAAACTTCGACAGCGGCCAAAACTTCACGAATCACGTCATCAGCTTTTAAATTTTCGGCTTCAGCTTCGTACGTTAAAATTAATCTGTGGCGTAAAACTTTATAGATAATCGCTTTGATATCTTCGACAGTCACAAATCCACGTGAACGTAAAAACGCGTGCGCTTTAGCTGCGCGAATTAAACTTAGACTTGCGCGCGGAGAACCGCCGACAGCAATAATTTTATCCAGACGACCCAAACCGTATTGTTTTGGTTCGCGTGTCGCCATAATTAAATCAACAATATAATTTTTGACTTTTTGATCGACATAAATTTGATCGACGGTCTCTGTGACTTTCATTAATTGTTCACGCGAAATAATAGTTTGAATTTCTGGTTTTTGATTGATTCCCATTCTGGTTATAATTTCAAGTTCTTCAGATTTTGTTGGGTATTCAACATTTACTTTAAACATGAAACGATCCATTTGTGCTTCGGGTAACGGATATGTTCCCTCTTGCTCCAATGGATTTTGGGTCGCCAAGACTAAAAACGGATGATCCAATTTGTACGACGTATCACCGATGGTGACTTGTTTTTCGGCCATCGCCTCAAGCAATGCCGACTGCACTTTTGCCGGAGCACGATTGATTTCATCGGCCAAAACAATGTTTGAAAAGATGGGACCTTTTTTCGCAGAGAATTCGCCAGATTTGGGATTGAAAATCATCGTTCCGATTAAATCCGTTGGCAATAAATCGGGAGTAAATTGAATTCGATTAAATTGTAAAGAAATTGTTTTTGCTAATGTTGCAATCGTCAAAGTTTTCGCAAGACCCGGAACACCCTCAAGCAAAATATGACCGCCCGTCAATAGGCCCATCACGATGCCTTCGATCATGTCGCGCTGACCAACAACAATTTTATTCATTTCATTCATCATCTGCGTCACAAAATAATTTTGCTCTTTCACAGTTTGATTCAGTGCCATAACATCAATTTCTGCCATGATTTTCTCCAGTTAAGTGTGTTCCATAAATTTTAAAACTCGCGAAGTCTTTAATGTAATAGTTTGTCATAAAATTTCTTGATTTCAACACCATCCCGCAACAAAATATTTCAACATGAACACCTTGACTCAAGTCTGGGTATTTAGCATCGCTATTTGCTCGGTCATTCTTGTTAGCTCTTTTAAATTCGCCGGACGGCTGGGTTTGCTGATTGGCTTTATCTTCAGCCTAGGCCTACTTTATTTATTGTTACACAAAGGACTGAAGCTTTTCTTGGATCAAATCAAAGCCGAACTGCACAAAGGTTCAGATCCGACAGGCCTGAATGCACTCTTTGAAAAACATAAATCAAAATACCCGATTAAAAAATACTTTTTGTATTTCACAGATTACACATCGCACCCGTTGGTGTGGCGTGATTTTCAAAATGACATTCATATCATTTTGAATAAACCGATGGTTCAAAATTTAGATCCAACAGAGAAAAATTTATTGGCTCATTTGATGTTTGCGCATGGAACAAAACATTCAAAATTTCGCAGACGATTTTTCTCTATTTTTTATTTGGCTTTGCACCCCGTCAGCACGTTTTTGTCGCCGCTCTTTAATTTCTCTGCCAAGTTATTGCAGCTTGAAAAACAAATTTTCAAAGCTGATTTAATGGCCTTATCACAATCTGAATCCATGACTCCAGCAAAAATGAATGATTTTTCATTATTTCTGCGCAAACTGCATAATTTAAAATTTCATCAAACCAAGTATCGTCGGGGCGAAAATTATTTTTCGATTCTGTCAACATCATCCAAGAATATATTTAATTTAAAACTGTGCCCCGCTTTAGATATCAGACTGAAAAACCTAATGGGTGACAGGCACAACTAAACAAAACAACGAAAGGATTTTTATGACAAAAAAAATAACTTTAACAACAACAACACTTTTAATCTTAATCATATTTTTTATTTTTAATTCACAAAAAACTTCGGCGCAACTTTTTCAAAAAACAGCACCCATTCTTAAATTATCTGATCCGATGCCTGCAAATCTTTTTGTAGAACTTGGTAAGGCCATCAATCCTGCCGTTGTGAATATTTCAACTTCAGTCATCCCTAAAGGCCGACAATACCGCGATCCAATGTTAGAAATGATGGAACAATTTTACGGACAACAAATACAACCTCAACAACAAAACGGCAAACCTCGTCGTATGGGATTAGGAACTGGATTCATCATTCGCGAAGATGGCCTGATTGTCACAAATGCGCACGTCGTTCATGGCGCTGATCTGATTGAAATTCAATTGACAGAGAACTCTGAAAAACAATACACAGCCACGGTCATCGGCAGCGATGAGCGCACTGATATTGCATTATTAAAAATTAAACCTGATACAAAATTAACAGTTGCTGCATTAGGTAATTCGGACGCCACCGAAGTTGGCGAATGGGTCGCCGCATTTGGCAATCCGTATGGTCACGGTCATTCAATGTCGAAAGGAATTATTTCTTCCAAGGGACGCGAGATCGAAGAAATTAATCGTATTCCACTTTTACAAACGGATGCATCGATCAACCCCGGAAATTCGGGTGGTCCGTTGGTGAATTCAAAAGGTTTTGTGATCGGCGTAAATTCTGCGATTGATGCCCGCGCACAAGGAATTGGTTTTGCAATTCCGATTGATGAAGTTAAAAAAATTATTCAGCAACTTGAACAACGGGGGTCGATTCGGAAAGGCTATCTCGGTGTGGTCTTGGGCGATATCGATGATCAAGGCGCTTTGCAGTTGGGTATGGATGAATTTCGTGGCGCTGTCGTGATCGAAGTGGGCGATGGCCCCGGCCGCATCGCAGGATTAAAACCCTATGACATCATCACTGAATTTAATGGAAAAAAATTAAAATTCAGTCGCGATTTAATTGATCAAGTCACCGCTACTGAACCCAACACAAAAGTAAAAATAAAAATTATCAGAAATGAAAAAACAAAAATATTGGATTTAACAGTGGCTGAACGCCCCGACGAAAAACAATTAGCCAAACAACGCGCCGTCGATATGAATGCTCCAGACAAAGCAAAATCAACAAAAAAAACACCACATAATTTGACTGAAAAATTAGGTTTAAATATCGAAGACTCAACAAAACAAATCCGGCAGCAATTCAATATTAATGACGAAGTTAAAAATCCGGTTGTCACCGAAGTCGATCGCGATTCATTAGCCAGCCGTGTAGGTTTGCGCGTGGGTGATGTGATTTTAAATATCAACGGCAAAGAAATCAAATCTGCAAAAGATGCGATTGATACTTTGAAAAAAGGAACAAACAATTTGCGCGTTGCTCGTGGTCGTGGATTATCTGCGATGACGTTTGATATTCCGTAAACTAATTAGCGCATCTATGAATTGCGCCGGGAATTGCTTTGCAAAACATTTTTATTTCTTGATTTGATAATTTTCGATGCTCTAATTTTTCAGCAGCATCGACACTGATATCGAATTGCAGATCTTCAGCTGTGTCTTTCAGAGACTCTGCCATTACAGATATATTTTTTATACTTTGATGAACATCTTGAATATATTTTTTGCCATTAAGGCTCGCTTGATTTTGATCATCGTCGTACCCAGTTTTTAAATTGTAAAGACCCAAACCCGTCAACGTCACCGCCGTGATCTGAGAAATTCTTTGAGCTGCTATTGGTGAAAATGCAGCAATGGGTTTTAATAGTATCTTAAATGCAACTGTTGATATTTTGCCAATACCCAAGTACACCAACGATCCAATAGAAATACCAATTGTTTTGCCGACAAAATCTATGGCTAATGAATTTTTAATAAAGCTCATATGGTTTTCAAAACCTAAACAATTTGTCAATGCAGACACTGTTGAATCTTGACTTAAGAAATGATCTAATGACGGAGTAACACCTTTCGAGGACAAACTTGAGTAAATCGCATCTTTTGATAAGGTAAAAAGTTTTATAGTATGCGAAATACTTTGCTGATAAACACTGATATAAAAATTATTTTTAAATGTTTCGGGAGATGATACGCACGCTTGATATGTTCGTAAATAATCTGGGCTTTGTTGCAATAAATTTTGCCCGTAAGATTTTTCTACTTTTAAAAAAATAGAAAGTACAAATAATATAAATAAGATTACTTTTCTCATTTGTACCTTCAAATATTTATTTTATTGAATTTAATAAACTCTGCTTCAGTGGTGCTAACTCGAGCTTTAATTGAGCCAAGTCTTTCGCATCAACCTTTACCGCATGATCGTAAACAGCAGCAGTTCCTGCCGCAGTGACTGTTCCAAGTGATGCGTATATAATGTTAAATACTTTGCCCATCTCGCGATTGCCAACCTCAGAGCCCGTTGGTTTATAAAGACTTAATCCCGTAATCAAAAGACTGCCCGCCGCGGTAACGGCCAAAGTGACAGTTCGCATATTTGCGTCATGATCGCGCGTAATACTTTTTAAATTAATTTGATTTTCTAAACTGACCACCTCAGCAAGAAGTTTTTTATTTAATTCAGTTTTTTGATCGGCTTCGCTGGCGGCCTGTTTCGCCGATAATGTAGCCAATTGATTAATTTGTTCTTGTGTCATCTCAGCATAAGAAAAGCTGGACACTAACAATGATAAAACCATTAAACTTTTTAATACGCATTTTGAATTCAACATATTTTCTCCTTTTAAATATTATGTTCACTCAGTTTTAAATACACTGCGATTCAGAGGCCAAACGTAAACACGCATAATCAATTTCACTACCGAGAAGTGTCTCAAGTATTTACACTCTGACATTCTAGGCCCACTATCGTTTCATTCTGAGCCAGATTAAAGTCCTAAGCCGAACGTCCCGATACAGGCCGTAAGAACACAAAAACAGAAACAGCGTGTCAGAGCAACTTTTGAAGACATAGAAGATTCGGCATAAAAATTTGGCAAAAGGATACACACCATGAAAGTCACAGAAGTTAAAATTTTTTCGGTGAACGAAGAGCGCCTGAAGGCCTATGTAACGATCACAATCGAAGCTTGTTTTGTTGTTCGAGATCTAAAGATCATTCAAGGTCCGGGCGGTTTATTTGTTGCGATGCCCAGCAAAAAACGCAAAGACGGACAATTTCGTGATATAGCGCATCCGCTGAATCAAGAAACACGAGAAAAACTTGAAGATCAGATCTTTGAAGCGTATGAAAATGAACTGCGCTCGATGGGTGCAACACTGGTTAATCTGAAGCGACAGAAAGCTCCACAGAGCTATCAAAGCGATGATTAGTTAGTACACAACACTACGACAAAAGACTTTTACGAAGACCCTGCTCGGACAAACTTCTGACCAAAGTCACCCATCGATTTTTGCGCTTTTTTTATTTCAAGTTTTATTTTTCGAGCCTCGGCCTGATTTTTGTTGCGCAATTCTGCGAATTTATTTAATTTAATAAAACATTTAATTCATGTTGGGGTATAGCCAAGTTGGTAAGGCAATAGATTTTGATTCTATCATTCCATGGTTCGAGTCCATGTACCCCATCCAAATCTTTTTTCTGAGGTTTTGGATAAAAAACATATTTAAAATTAAATGCAGAACCCAAACTCCAAATAGGAGCTTCTGCTTATGTCTAAAAAAATTACCTCTATTATTACATCAGTTTTAAAATACAGAGTCATCGTTACAAAAGAATCTATAGATCACGCCCTGAAACATTTTGTTTTACCCGAAGACATTTTTTTAGAATTACTTGAGCGTATTTTAAAAGACCCCACCGAAGTTTTTGAAGAAACACATTCTGAAGAAAAATCTTATCATCTTTTTTATAAAATTAATCAGTCCAAATACATTTTAGCCATCGTCAAGAAAACAACGGACGGATATTTTTTCACGTCAATGTATGTAACCGGCACCAAAATAAAATCTAAACATAAAAAATTAAAACGGATTAAAATATGAAAAAACCAGAAATTTCATTCAGACATTTTGATGGCTCGGGCCCACTTTCAATTTACTGGCACGATGGCCCTTATGGTGACGCTATCAATTGCGCGAAGGGCGATGGCG
>CANBND010000126.1 GCA_947370945.1 Pseudobdellovibrionaceae bacterium
CTTTTTGTTTTGGATAAATCTTGACCCAGCCTAACAATTTCGACGTCGTCTGAATAAATATCAGTAATTTTTTTATTTTCAATTTCACAAATTAAACACAAAAAAGTATTTGAACCCAAATCAAGAGCGGCAACCTTCATCTTAAGACTCAAGCTTTCGTTTTAAAATTTCATTGACGACATCGGGGTTGGCCTGGCCTTTGGACTCCCTCATCACTGCGCCCACGAAAAATCCAAACACTTTTGTTTTGCCAGATCTGTATTCAGCAACCTGAGATTGATTTTTTTCAATAACAGTATCGATTATTTTTTCAATTGCTGTTGTATCGGAAACTTGTGAATAACCGTTTTCATCAACAATATTTTGTGCTGATTTTGAAGTTTGCCACATTTCAGTAAACACAGTTTTAGCGATTTTTCCTGAAATTTTATTTTGATCAATGAATTGAATTAATTCGGCCAAATTTTTTGCAGAAATTTTTGAATCGCCAATTGTTAATTTATTTTGGTTTAATTCACGTAACAAATCACCCATCACCCAGTTTGCAGCAGATTTATAATTTCCAGATATTTGTCCGCAAGATTCAAAATATTCTGACAGCATGCGATCTGAAGTTAAAATTTCAGAATCATTTTTTGATAAACCTAATGTGAATTGAAAGCGCTCTGATTTTTGAATCGGAAGCTCTGGCAAAGTTTTTCTAATTTTTTCAATATCTTCGGATTTTAATAGAATCGGTAACAAATCAGGATCTGGAAAATATCTGTAATCGTCAGCGTCTTCTTTGGTGCGCATCATAAATGTTCTGTTTTTATCTGGATCATACAACCGGGTTTCTTGGTTGATCGGCGTGCCCGATTCAATCGAATCAATTTGCCGTTCGATTTCGTAATCAACTGCCTTTTCAATAAAACGAAATGAGTTTAGATTTTTAATTTCAACACGCGTTCCAAATTTTTCAGCGCCAATTTTTCGAACAGACACGTTGCAATCGCAACGCAAAGATCCTTCTTCAAGGTTTCCGTCGCAGACATCCAGCGATTTCACAATATCACGAATTGTTTTTGCGTATTCAGCGGCTTCAGCAGCGGATCGCAAATCAGGTCCTGAAACAATTTCTAAGAGTGGAATTCCAGCGCGATTATAATTAATCAAAGTATATTGACCAAAGTGTGTTGATTTTCCAGCATCTTCTTCAAGATGCGCGCGAGTAATAGAAACTGTTTTTTTATAATTGTTCACATAAAAATAAAGTTGGCCATGTTCACACGTTGGTTGATCGTATTGCGAAATTTGATAGCCCTTTGGCAAATCAGGATAAAAATAATTTTTTCGGGCGAACACAGATTTTTCACGAATTTTACAACCCAAAGCCAAACCCGTTTTAATTGCCATCAAAACAACTTCGCGATTTAAAACAGGAAGCGACCCCGGCATTCCGACACTGACGGGCGATGTATTTTCATTATCAGCAGCATCGAATGTTGTTGAATCTGAACAGAATATCTTTGATTTAGTTTTTAATTGAACATGAACTTCGATGCCGATGACGGCTTCGTAACCACGAACAAAACTATTTGGTGCTGCAACAGTATTAATAGACACGGGGCACTTTTCCTTGAACTAAAGAAACTTTTTCTAATGCATAAGCGACATTTAATATTTTTTGCTCTTGATAAGGAGCGCAAGTGAGCTGTACGCCAATAGGCAAGTTTTCTGATGACATTCCAAATGGAACGCTCATGCCGCCAAGTCCTGCCAAATTTGTTGAAGTTGTAAAAATATCGTTTAAATACATTTTCAGAGGATCGGTTGATTTTTCTCCGATTTTAAAAGCCGGAGTTGTTGTAACGGGACTAAAAATCACGTCACATTTTTTAAATGCTTCGGTGTATTGATTTTTTAAAAGTCGTCTGACTTGACAAGCCTTATTGTAATACGCATCGAAATATCCTGACGATAAACAATATGTTCCCAACATAATTCGCCGCTTAACTTCGGCGCCAAAACCTTCGCCTCTGGTTTCGGCGTAGAAATCTTCAAGATTAACCGAAGATAAATCTTTGAATTCAGATCTGAATCCGTATTTAACACCGTCATAACGTGCCAGATTTGACGAGGCTTCGCTGGCAGAAATTAAATAATACATCGGCACTGCAAATTCGATTAATGGAATTGAAAGCTCAACAATTTCTGCACCCATTTTTTTTAATTCATTGAATGCAGATGTAAAAACTTTTTCAACATCAGGATCAGATTGGCCCAGCATAAATTCTTTGATTAATCCGATTTTTAAACCTTTGATGTTTGGATTTAAATTTTTTGAAAATTCTTCGACAGAATTTTTTACTGTTGTTGAATCATTTTCATCGTGACCACAAATAATTTCTAATGATTTTGCAGCGTCAGTCACAGATGAAACCATCGGGCCGGCTTGATCCAAAGATGATGCGTATGAAATAATTCCGTAACGGCTGACTCGGCCATAAGTAGGTTTTATTCCAACGATGCCGCAAAAATTTGACGGTTGTCTGATTGATCCGCCCGTATCAGTTCCGATTGTGCCCATCGTTAATCTTGAAGCTTGAGCCGCCGCCGAACCACCGCTGGAGCCACCGGGAACAAAATCTGTATTCCAAGGATTTTTACAATTTCCGTAAAACGAAGTTTCATTCGAAGAACCCATTGCGAATTCGTCTTGATTTAATTTTCCAATGATAATTGCACCCGCTTTTTTTAATCGGGCAACAACAGTCGCGTCGTACGGAGGAATAAATCCCTGTAAAATTTTTGAACCTGCTGTTGAAGGCATGCCTTTTGTGCACAGCATGTCTTTAATTCCGAAAACCACGCCTGACAATGGACCTGTATTTTTTCCGGAAGCAATTTCTGCATCGACAAGCTCTGCGTCCGCAACTGCATTTATATTTACGTGTGTAAAAGCATTTAATTGTGGATTTAGCCTGTCGATACGATTTAAAAAAAATTGCGTTACTTCAGCTGCAGAAATTTTTTTATTTTTAACGGCGCTTGAGACGTCTTGAAAAGAAGCAGTCAATAAATCCATAATTTAGCCCACGACCGGGGGAACTTTAAATAAATTTCCCATTTTGTCCGGAGCATTTTCAAGCATTTCTTCGGCTGTGAAAAAGCTTTGATCAATGTCTTTGCGGAAAGAATCGTCGTTAAAAAAATCAATCTCTAGCGGGCTCACAAGAGGTTCAACATTTGTTGTATCAATTTTTGAAATTTGATCAAAGTGGCTTAAAACCTTGGCCAGCTGGTCACCGTAGTGAGCGGCTTCATCAGTTGAAATTTTAAGTCGCGCAAGTTTTGCGATATGCATAATTTTTTTTTCGTCAATCATGATTTATTTTAACTTAAAATTTATTTTGTGCTACATTTTTCTGAAATGTCTAAGGGCGAAAAACAGAACATTAAATCAGAATATGAAAGACTAAAGTCCGAGGTTAAAAAACACGACCTGCTTTATCATCAAAAAGACAAACCTGAAATTTCTGATTATGAATACGACAAGCTTTTTCAAAAACTTTTAAAATACGAAGAAGATAATTTAAATTTAAATACTTCAGATTCGCCGACCCGACGCGTGGGTGGAGACGCGATTGCTCAGTTTCAAAAAATTGCTCACAGAAAGCCCATGTTGTCGTTGTCGAACAGTTATGATGCAAATGATATTTTAGAATTCGATTTGCGTGTAAAAAAGTTTTTGCGATCCGAAAACACAGTTGAATATTTCGCTGAACTTAAACTGGATGGTTTGTCGATGGAGCTGGTTTACGAAAATGGAAAACTGGTTCGGGCATTAACCCGCGGGGACGGCGTCGTCGGTGAAGACGTGACCCACAATGTAAAAACAATTAAATCAATTCCACTTTCAATTCCACACAAAGAACTTTTAGAAGTGCGCGGCGAAGTTTTAATTAATAAAAAAGATTTTGCCGAAATGAATCACCAAAACGCTGAAAACAATTTAGTCGAATTTGCAAACCCCAGAAATGCTGCGGCGGGAACAATCAGGCAGCTTGATCCAAAAATTGCGGCCAGTAGGCCCTTAAAATTTTTTGCTTATGCGCTGGGTGAATATTCCGGTATTGAATTTAAATCACAAGAAGACATTGAAAATAAATTATCAGATTTCGGATTTCCCGTTGTTGATCGCAAGCTGATTTGCAAAACAGATTCGATTGAAAAAATTGTTGAATATTATAATTCAATTGATGAAAAAAGATCAAAACTGCCATTTGATATTGACGGTATTGTTGTGAAAGTAAATTTATTTAAATTGCAAGATGATTTGGGTTTAGTTGCGCGTAGCCCGCGCTGGGCTACGGCTGCGAAATTTAAACCTGAACAAGCCGAAACAGTTGTTGAAAATATTATTGTTCAAGTCGGCAGAACTGGTGCACTAACTCCGGTGGCAATTATGAAACCCGTTAAAGTTGGCGGCGTTGTTATTACCAATGCGACATTACATAACCAAGATGAAATCGACAGAAAAGATGTTCGCATTGGTGACACAGTTGTTATTCAGCGCGCCGGCGATGTGATTCCAGAAATTGTTCGCGTGATTGAATCCGCCCGACCTAAAAATTCAAAAATGTATTTAATTTCAGAAAATTGTCCAACGTGTGACACAAAAGCTGTCAAAGATATTGAAGACGTCGTTTCAAGATGTCCAAATCCATTTTGCCAATCTGTAGTCATTGAATCGATCAAACATTTCGTTTCACGCAGAGCTTTGAATGTGGAAAAAGTCGGTGATAAACTGATTGAATCTTTGGTTGAAAAACAAATCATCGAAAAGTTTTCTGATCTGTATAAATTAAATACCGAAAAATTGTCACAGCTTGAACGCCAAGGCGAAAAATCAATCGAAAACACATTATCAAGCATTGAAAAATCAAAAAAAACCACCACAGCAAAATTCATTTATGGTTTAGGTATTCGTTTTATTGGTGAACAAACAGCAAAATTATTGGCAGATCATTTTTTAACGGTTGAAAATTTTATGCAGGCGCAGGCCCCAGAGCTTGAGACAATTCCAGAAATTGGCCCCAAAGTTTCGGCTTCGATTTTAAAATGGACTGGTGACGAGAGATTGCAAAAAGAAATTTCAAATTTATTAAAATGTGGATTTATTTTTGAAGCTGCCAGCAGAAATTTAAATGGAAAATTTTCAGGCCTCAGCTTTTTGGTGACGGGAACTTTACCCGTCAAGCGTGACGAGGCTCATGAATTTATTGAAAAAAATGGCGGAAAATTATTATCGTCAGTCTCTTCAAAATTGTCGTATTTAGTTGTTGGCGATGATCCGGGATCTAAAGCAGAAAAAGCTCAGTCCCTTGATGTCAAAATGATATCTTGGGATGAGCTTTTAAAGTTAAATTCTTAGATTAAATTTTGGATTATGAACTAGATGTGGTCGATGATAATATCACGAGCCATAACAGTTTTGCGGCCGTCAGCTTTTGCTGATTCGATGCCTTTGGCGCACAAACGCTCAACAGCTTTTGATAAAATATCAACTGTTTCAGCCGAAGTGTTCATTTCACCTTTTTCTTTGATGAATTTTTTTACTTTGCTTGTAACTACTAAGATGTCTGCTTCCATGAAATCCTCCAATAAATTTTTGATCTATATAAAAATGCTTACATAGGCACATAGCATTGACAAACAGATTCATAGTTTTTGAATTGTTTTTGATGCGACTGGCTAATTATTCTTGTGAATTCTTTTGTTTGGCTGAAATAAATTGGCGAAGTTCAGCTTTGCGTCCGCCTTGATTTTCTGGCGACGCTGAAATCCAAATATAATTATTTCTGACATCAGATTCGGTGCAATTGACATCGGTGAAACCGGGTGACCAGGAACCAGAATTCAAATGTTCGATCGATCCATAAAATTCATGGCGTGGAATATGTGTATGGCCGTAAACAATTCGGTGTACTCCAGAAATCGAAGCTTGTTTGGCGAATAAATTTTCGTCGGGTTCTTTGTAGCTGCTGACTAAAGACGTCACAGATCGAGCATAAAAAATAAAAAATGGCATCAGCAACATCGGTGGCACGAAGACCCAGTAAAAAGAAAAACTGAAAATATTTTTTAGAGGATACATGACGAAAAAAATAAATGCCAAGCCTGAGACAAATAAAAATAAGCGATCAAGCCATAATTCTTTGGCGATTAATAGTGGATTTTGTACGGCGGGCGTCGGAAATAATTCTTGCAGCTCGCGAACGATTTTTGGTGTCGCATTTGATTTAATAGCGGCGGCATTAACGATAGATTCCATACCATTTTTAGGTTTAAAAACTTCTGAAAACCGATCACGCGTGACATGATACATTGTTGCGACCGAACCCCATAGCCACGTCCAAATAATCAGGGGCTGTGTACGTATTAAATACTTAAAGAAAAATTTTAAATAATCAGCCATCGACATTATATAATTTGTTTCAACATGCGGATTAAACAATCCCATGCCGTTCATAATATATCTGCAAGCAACATTTCCGAACGGTAAACGAATGGCCAGCTCATTGTAATCAATTAAAAAAGGATTTAGTGGATTTTCGCAGAGACAATAGGGATCTTGTTGGTGCCCGTGTTCAATTAAAGTGTCGTTGCCGCTGATATAAAACCAACTGACAAAACGAATACGTTTTTCATCCATTAAATTCAGCTGCAGACTTTCGATGAATTTTTTTTGTACTTTTTCAAAATGCAATTCGACATCGTGATTGCCTGGAATAACAACGATCGAATTTCCGTTTTCAACAAATTTTTTCAACGCATTAATAAATTCAGAATGTTCTTCTAAAATGACAGATAATTTAAACAAAGATCGTTCTTCTTTGGGAAATAATCCACGCCGAGTTTCAATCCAGTGTAATTTGTAAATCGGATTTTCGGGCAAAGCCATAACGCTATCGAAATCAAATATATCACCATTTAAAACAAGCTCGGTGGACGTGCCATTTGATTTTTTTTGTATTTCGTCCAGAAATTCAACTAAGGCGTCATCAATGAAAAATTCTTTGGTTTTAAATTTTTTCCACAATTTGTTTCGGATCTTGTATTTGGGGCGCGAAGGTTCGGCATCACTTAAATGAAGATCACTAATTATGGCTGTATTTAAACTCATCAATGACATTGTTCACGAAATCAATTATTTTGTACAGTATGAATATTTCGACGGCGCTTAAAAATTTAAAAACTCCAATTGTTATCGTGGGTCTGGGTAAAAGCGGATTTTCTGCATTGAATTTTTTGATCAAATCTGGCTTTGATAAATCTGAAGTTCTGACCTTTGATGAAAAAAGCGAAGCAGATTTAAAATCATGGAGCGATTTTGAAAAAATTCAAGTTGGAACACTGGTCGTTTCACCGGGAGTACCGCTACAATCTGTCTCATTACAAAATGTGCTACAGCAGGGTTGGCAACTGACATCCGAAATCAATTTAGCAACGACAGTTTTAACCGATGAAGTTGTTATCGGAATTACGGGATCCGTTGGTAAAAGTACGGTGACAAGTTTTTTAGGAGCCGCCGCGCAGATCGAAGATCAAAATGCTTTTGTTGGTGGAAACTTAGGAACAGCATTTTGTGAAT
>CANBND010000127.1 GCA_947370945.1 Pseudobdellovibrionaceae bacterium
TATTCGCTTTTGCGTTCCCACATTTAGATTCCTTTGGCGCTAAGGAGCTGGAAGCTCTTAAAATTAATACTGTAAATTTATTACTTAAGAAAAATCGTACCGAAGCTGTACAAAATATTATAGCCGCAGAAAATATTGCCGCAACGGCTGAAATCAAAACAATTCTATTTTCAATGCAGGAAAACACACTTGAATTATTTTTAAACCAAAACAGTCAGGATTATTTTGAAATAGCTGCATCACAGATGGTTCAAAAAATTCGTTTAGCAGAAAAAAATATCCAAAAATGTTTAGAACTTGAGTCCGATAATTTGTACTGTCGTTGGCAATATTTAAAAATATTAAATTTTAAAAATGATCCTCAATTCAGAATCTTGGCAAATACGTTTATAACAGATACTGAAAATTTTCCTGAATTTGGCGCTTTAGCTTTAAGCCTTAGTCCAAATTTAAT
Source organism: Pseudobdellovibrionaceae bacterium (assembly GCA_947370945.1). GTDB lineage: Bacteria > Bdellovibrionota > Bdellovibrionia > Bdellovibrionales > Bdellovibrionaceae > Pseudobdellovibrio. Next base: position 455 of record CANBND010000127.1, read on the forward strand.
TCCCCAAAATGATTCACAAATAAATTTACAAAAAACCCATCTCCATTTATTTTTAATTCTTGAGTTTGAACGATCAATACATGTCCAAAATTATTCATTATCTAAAGAAACCTTACAAAAATTAACCAGACTTGAACCTGATTACCCAGATATTGCATTTATGCGCGCACAATTGATGATGTTTTCTCAAGAAGAATCTGTAAATGAAAAAGACCAACGCATTTTGATCGATATTTATAAAAAAACATGTTCCAGCCTAAGGGCCGAGCTGACACGAAAATATTTTTATGATATTAATTTATGTCACAGGAGCCTATAAAGTGTCAGAAATATTTTTCTTCATCGTTTTAATTTTTATAAGCAGTTGCGGCATCAAAGGCAAACCTTTGCCGCCTGTCGAGGCTACAGCGCAGCAGTTGACTGAGCCGTCCGTCGTTAAAGAAAAAAAGAAATGAATTTTAAAACAAGTCTGATTTCTGGTGCTGGCAACACATTCCATATCACTTGGAAAAATCCATTAACAGAAAAACTTATGCAGCAAAAAGTTTCTGAAGAAATTTGTATGAAAAACAAAGCTGATGGTTTCATTTTTCTAAATTATTTAGATGATAAAAAATTATTCGTCTGGGATTTTTATAATAATGATGGCTCGGATGCGGAAATGTGTGGAAATGCCACTCGTTGCGTAGGTTATTTTATTAAAAATATATTAAAATCTGAATTTAATACTTATCCGTTGATGACAACAGCGGGCTTGATCCAAATCGAAAGCCTGTCCTCTGAAAAATATAAAATTCAGATGACAGAAATTTTACCGCTACAAAGTACAACGCAATTCTATTGCGACACTGGCGTTCCCCACATAGTTATAGAATTCAAAGATTTTGATAACTACAAAAATTACAAAGAATTCTGTAAAAATTTGCGCTTTGATTCAGAATTTCAACCCCGCGGAACGAATGTGACTTTAATTTTAAAAACTGATGCGGCTGATTATATTAAAGCTGTCAGCTACGAACGTGGCGTCGAAGATTTTACGAATGCTTGTGGCACGGGAGCCATGGCTGCTGCCTATTATAATTTTATAAAATTTAAACAGACGGTCACAACAATTGAAATGCCCGGCGGACAGTTGCTGATGGATTTAACTGATCTAAAAAAACCATTAATGACTGGGCCGGCTATTTTATTAGGAGATTTTATTTATGACGAAAAAATTTAGCGGAGTTTTCAGCGCTCTTGTAACACCCTTTCATCAGGTGAATGGCAAATCTGAAGTCGATTATTCTTCGTTACAAAAATTAGTACAGTATCAATTAGATCAAAAAATTAATGGGTTTGTTGTCAATGGAACAACCGGCGAAAGTCCGACATTAACAAAATCCGAAGTGAGAAAAATATTTTCGGTCATTCGCGCGCAAGTTGGTTTAAATTTTCCGTTAATTTTAGGGACTGGTTCAAATTCAACGGACAAAACAATCGAAGACACAAAAATCGCCGAAGAGCTGGGCGCTGATGCTGCATTGGTTGTTGTTCCGTATTATAACAAACCGCCGCAGCGTGGATTGGTTCAACATTTTAAAACTGTCGCACGCAGTGTGGATTTACCAATTATTTTATACAACGTTCCGGGCCGGACAATAGCAAATATGTCGATAGAAACTATCGTTGAATTATCAGAATTTAAAAATATTGTTGGCATCAAAGAAGCCAGCGGCGATTTAAAATTTGATGTGGAATTAAAATCTAAATTAAAAAATGATTTTATATTTTTATCGGGCGATGACGGCACATATTTAGATTTTTTAAATTTGGGTGGTCACGGAATTATTTCTGTAATGTCGAATTTATTAACGGCGCAGACTGTGAATTGGACGACTCTTGTGAGATCAGGGAAGCTTTCAGAAGCTCAAAACGATTTTAATAAATATAAAAAATTAATTGATTCCATGTACGTCGAGGCTAATCCAATTCCACTGAAGTGGATGCTGCATAAAAAAAATCTGATCACCTCGGCCGAGGCCAGACTGCCGCTTTGTGAATTAGATCAAAAATGTCATTCTGAAATTTTAAATTTAATGAAACAAACAGGTCAGATTTAAATGAAAAAAATAAATCTGGGCCTGATTGGTGCTTCTGGCAAAATGGGTTTAGCAATTCGCGAATCTTTAGATCTTAAAAAATTTGTGCCGTTTGTTGCAGTCAGCTCGAAAAATTGTTCTGAATTTAAAAATCAGTTTGCCTCTTTTAATGACGTGTCGCCGGAGCTTGCAAAGAAAGTTGATGTCTGGATCGAATTTTCATCGATCGAAATATTAATGCAGTTGTGTTCAAAATTCAAAAATTCAAAAATCCGAATCGTTTCAGGAACAACAGGTTTGTCAAAATCCGAATTTAAAAAGCTACAAAATTTTTCTAAAAAATCAGCCGTTTTTTGGTCGTCAAATATGAGCCCTGGGCTTTGGGCGCTAAGGCAATCATTGAAATCATTATCACTCATTTCTGATTTTCAATTCTCAATTGAAGAAACGCACCATTTGCAGAAAAAAGACAACCCCAGTGGCACAGCGATCACATTGCAACAAGATCTTGAAAAAATTCTGCATAAAAAATTAAAAACTCCAGTAGGGCATCGTTTGCTTGACGTCTTTGGCGTTCATAAAATTACGGCGAAATCTGCCAGTGAAATTTTAACGTTTGAACACACAGCTTTAAACAGATCTGTTTTTGCGCAAGGCGCATTAAAAGCTGCAACTTTCCTTGTTAAAAAGAAACAAGGCTTTTATTCTATGGCAGATCTTAATTTAAAATAATTTTTTAAAGGATTTAATATGAAATTTTTTATCGACACAGCAGATGTTCAAGAAATTAAAATGGCCAACGATCGCGGTTGGGTTGACGGGGTCACAACAAACCCTTCATTGATTGCGAAATCGGGTCGACCATTTCATGAAGTCATCAAAGAAATTTGTAAATTAACAGACGGGCCTGTTTCTGCCGAAGTTATTTCATTAGAATCTGAAAAAATGATTTCTGAAGGCCAAGAGCTTGCAAAAATTGCTTCAAACGTTGTCGTCAAAGTTCCGATGTGCGAAGAAGGCATGATCGCTGTTAAAAAATTCACAAGCCTTGGAATTAAAACAAATGTGACGTTGGTATTTTCCGTGACTCAAGCTTTATTGGCTGCAAAGGCCGGAGCCACAATGGTTTCGCCATTCGTTGGTAGATTAGATGACATTGGAACCGATGGCATGATGTTGATTTCGGATATCGTACAAATGTATCAAAATTATGATTTTAAATCTGAAGTTCTGGTCGCCTCAGTCAGAAGCCCAATGCATATTCAGCAAGCGGCACTACTGGGCGCAGATATCGCGACAATTCCATACAAAGTCATGCAACAAATGACAGGGCACCCATTAACAACAAAAGGTATTGAAATGTTTATGGCCGACTGGAATAAATCTCAAGGTAAGCAGTAAAGAAAAATAATTTCAGTGTTTAGAAAAATAATTTTTTTAATTTTTTATTTTTCAATTTTGGGTTGCCAAACTCAGGGTTATTTTATTTCTGATTCAAATTTGCAAATTCCCGAATCCAGAAAAGCGATTACAGCTGTCATCGGCAAACCTCGATTTGTTAGTTTAAATGGTCGTGAATTGGTTTCTGAATATCACGACAACCAGTTTAAAACTGTTGAAGCCGACCAAAAAGTACCGGTGCGATATTTCACATCTGTAGTTATTTTGGGAGCGCGCAGACCCTATGAAATCAATGTCCAAGTCATCCGACAAAGTTTCGAAACAGAAACCAAAACCTACGTGAACACTGGACTGGACGAAGGTCTTAGTCAAAAACGTGCGAAATTAATTAAAAAAGCCCATAACTATAGTCTCGAAAAACAACAGAAGTTTGACGGAGACAATCCTTTCTAAGTACCATTAAGACTGATGGTTTATTTGCTGGCCTTAATTTTACCCGTGGCGCTTTTGTATTCACCGAAAATTGAAACTTCGGGAACAGTGTATATTGTCAAACCAATGACTATCACTCAAGAACGCAAATCACCAGCTTATGATGTTTTTCGCCAGTCACAAAAAGTTTTGCAAATCACAACTTCAAGCGCTGCTACAGATGAAGTGGCGACAACAAATTTGGTCCTAAACACAAATGATGTTATTCATACAAATGAAATTTTAAAAACAGCAGAACTCGTTATTGATCAAAAAGAATTGCTTATCGAAACAGAAAAAAAATTAGAACAGTTCGCTGTTACGAAAACGGATTCAACTTTGTTATCGAAATTAAATATTTCTGCGCCAACAACGCCACAATTTTCGCAAAATAAATCTCAAGCAGCAACCATTCGTGGTAATTTTGAACTGACCGAGGGCGTGGGTATTGTTGACCACATCGTCAGTTTGCGACGCGTTTTCGAAGGACAATCTTTTGAATTGGGCGAAGTTGATTTAAAGGCCGGAATGTATCAGATTCTGGTGGGTTCATTCGAAGGCGAACTGGTCGCCGAAATCAAAGACCGCATGGGGCTCATCATCGGTGAAGACCGCCAAAAATTATTGGGCCTAAAACGTTCAGGGTTATTTTTTTCTGGTCCGTTACTTAAAGTCGGACAACCATCGTCAATTGGAATGAACGCCAGAAATGTTGACGAGCGAAAAATTGTCGAAACAAATTTAACTGCCAGTTTGTATTCGGGAAATTATTCTCTAAAAAAAACAACTGACACCTATCCCAATGTCGCGAGTCTTTCGTCAACTATCGGTCTTATCGAAGATCGTACAAAAAAAAATATAGCCACATTAAGTTTTAGAACTGTGAAAGACCAATCAGAAACTTTGTTGTTTTCACAAAAATGGGTTGATGGTTTGAAAAATTATTTGTCTGAAAAATTACAAATTCAATATATTCCAAATTCAGGATTAATCATCGGTCGAATTATGCAAGATGGAAAACCTGTCGCTGGCGCCCAAGTCGTTATCGAAAATCAGGCTGGAATTGAACCCTATTATTTAGATCAATTTTTGATTCCGCAAACCGAACAAACTGTAACCAGTGCGAATGGCTTTTTTGTAATTCCGGGTTTGAATAGTGGCCGCTATCAAATTTCTGGTTTTATCAAAGATCGTCATCTGGGCAGCCAACTTTATTTTGTCGAAGAAAATATTGTATCGTACCAAGAAATATTAACTACGGTGCAAACACAATCGATCGTTGTTCGCGCCTTCGACGCCTTCACGGGTCAAGAACAAGACGCTGATTTAATATTACCTGGGCACGAGGACGTCTTTAGTGTCGTTGATGGAATGGGTCGCTACAGAACGTCTGCAGCACAAGGTTTACAAGAAATTTTAGTACGACCTGTTTCAAATGGTTATCTGCCATTTACATATTTACAAAATTCAAAAAAAGATCACCTGCATCTTCCGCTGATTCAAGATGTATTCTTAGATCAAATTCGAATTCAAAAACAAATTCCAACCACCGACGAAACGGCCGTTCTGGTTGCTTTTGCACCCGCTGGAAATTTCGATTTACATTTAACAGCTGAAAATTTTGACCGCAAACAGATTGTTTATTTTAATGAAAAGGGTGCTGTAACGCCGACACCTGTCGCTGGCGGCGGCTTTATTATTTATAATTTGCCTATTGGCCTGCAAGAAATTATTTTACAAGATCAAAACACAGACCGCACTTTTTCCCAAGTGATTTATGCAGAGCCTGCAAAAAATTACATCGCTCATTTTTCTGAATAATATTCAACAACCTGATTTTTAAATTCGTTTCCACGATGTTCAAAATTTTTAAATTCATCTAAACTTGTTCCGCCCGGACTTAATAAAACCACATCGTTTGATTTTACCTTTTGATTTACGAAATCAACGGCGTTAAACAATTTTTCAAAAACGGGCCCTGATAAATTTGACTTTGCTTTTGCAACACTTGCACATTGGCCGAAAAAAATAAATTCTATATTTTTTTGTACGCTTAAAATATTAAGCTGCTCCCAAGGTAAATTCTTGTCTTTGCCACCTAAAAATAAATACAATTTATTTTCTGTCGACAAATTTTCGAACGCTGCATGCGTAGCAACTAAAACAGAATCCATTGCAGTGGCTTTGCTGTCATTGATATATGTCACGCCTTTAAATACACCTATTTTTTCAAGCCGATGCTGAAGACCAGAAAAATTTCGCATCGCTTGAATCGCCGCTTCAGACCAACCACAAGCGCTGGCGATCGCATACGCAACAAAATAATTTTCCAGATTGTGTTTCCCGATCAAATTAATCTGTTGTTCAGCTATTTTTGTTTCAATGATATGGCCTGAAATTTTATTTCTGTATTTCATTAAATCCGCAGATGCTGAATTTAAAACACATGAATTTTTAGTCATTTTGCCAATTTGACATTTTGTTAAATAATATTCATCTAATGTTGAATATCGTTCCAAATGATTCGCCGATAAATATGTGATGGCTGAATAATCTAATTTTAAATTTTTACAATTTTCTAATTGATAACTCGAAAGCTCTAAAACAATAATTTTTGCTTTTTGTTTTTGATCTAAAACAGAAATCGCATATTCACAAAATGCTGTTCCTAAGTTTCCACCAACAAAAGCATTTTGATCTTCGATCTGCGCGGCGGCTCCTAAAAAACTTGTCACCGTACTTTTACCAACGGATCCCGTAATTCCGATAACAACTTCATCGGTTAAAACTGTCGTAGCTAAATTGATTTCGGATGTCAGTTGCCAACCCTGCTGTAGCAAATTTCGTATTGGGGTGGATTGCAATGGCACACCCGGCGAAACAACCAGTGTTCCAACTTGAATTTTTTCAAAATCGTTCCATGATTTTAAATCTGCTTCGCTTTTTTCATCAAAGGTCAAAACTTCAGATTTATCAAAGCCAGATTTGATCAAAAAGTTCAATGCAGAAAATCCGCTTTTACCCAGACCCACGATAACAATTGGAGTTTTTAAATTTTTAAGCGCCGTCGAAATATTCATACTGTACAAAATAATTGATTTCGTGAACAATGTCATTGATGAGTTTAAAT
>CANBND010000128.1 GCA_947370945.1 Pseudobdellovibrionaceae bacterium
AACGAAGCGATCATGCGTTTGGCTTTTAAAACTGTAAAAATGGGTTTTAATTCAGTGATCGATGTCGATATTATTGGAAAAAAAGTCAAAATGGGCGCATACCAAACACATTCGTACGAAGCGACTGGCGTTCCTTCAAACATTCATTCTAATAATGTTGTTCATGACAGATCAATTTGGCAAAGCCGAAATTAATTTTTGATTAAGCAGCGGCTTTTTGTTGGGCTGGGATAGCTTCTGGTGCGTTGATCGAAAATATTTTTTCGACATCTGTCACTGATGCAAACTGAATAATTCTTCGATCTGCCAAAGGCGTTTTGGGATTCATTAAATTAAACTGTTCAACTTTGGCTTTCAATTCGACACTGAGAGCGATCATTTCGTGTATAGTTTTAATAATAATAAATTCATTTTTAATATCACTGGTCATAAAATCTGCAATTGGCTCACCTGTCGTTGTAGTTTGCGCTCGCTCGGTCGCTATGGGCGCTTCAATAACTTCGTTGTGGCTTTTTTGTAAAGCGGCATCACTTTTCATCAAAGTGTTTAATTGTTTTGATAATGAAAAATATTTTTCAAACTCATCGTTTGTTTCAAATGGAATTTCTGCCAAATTGGTCATTGCTAAATCAAACGGATCACCTTGTTTCACTGACGTGGCAACAGTTGCTCTAAAGTACTGACTTTTCTTTTTAACTTTGGCTTTCAGAATCATTCGAAGACTGGCCATGCGGGCTTCTAAGTTTTTAATTTCGAAAGCGACTAAATCTTTTTGACGTTGCTTTAAGAAATTCAAAGTGTAATACACAATTGTGCATCCGATTGAAATTTGTAAAATTATCGTAAAAAGACTAGATATATCCACAACGCATCATCGGTTTTAAAAAACTAAACTTTAAATTTATTGTTGTCTCAATCTGAGAATGTGTTCAAATAAACTATGAAAAAATGTATTCTGTGTCTTGGTAGCGGCGGTATTCGCGGATTTACTCATATTGGCGTGCTGAAAGCATTGCAAGAACACCAGATTAACGTCCAGGCTTATTTCGGCACAAGCGTCGGCAGCCTTGTTTCAGTTTTTGCGGCCAGTGGCCTGTCCGCACTTGAAATTGAAAAAAAAGCATTATCAATAAAACCTTTTCAGTTGCTGGATTTGACGTTTCCAAAAAATGGATTCATCAAAGGTGAAAAATTAAAAACCTATGTTGAAGAAAATATTTCTGAAAAAAATATCGAAGATTTAAAAATCCCTGTTCGCATCATTGCGACAAATTCAAAAACGGGCACTGCCGTTATTTTTAAATCTGGATTGATTTCAGAACGCGTTCAGGCGTCGTGTGCGATACCGAATATATTTCGTCCGACAGAAATTGACGGCGTTGAATATTTAGATGGCGATTTAAAATCACCTGTACCGATGTTGATAGCCCGAAATGAATTTAGAAATGAAATCATCGTTGGCGTAAATATTATCGCACGCATAGATCAAGCCCCCAGAAATCATCGCAAATGGTCGCGCTGGGTGGCCAAAGATATTTATCGTCGCAGTCTGGTTGACCATGAAAAATCAGCCGCCGACATATATATGGATATCGATATCGGCTATTTTGGCAACGTACTTGGTGACTGGCCCATGCAGCAAATTGAAATTGGTTACCAAGAAACTTTAAAAATAATTCCTAAATTGAAACAATTATTGGTCACCGTCTAAAACTTTGACGGTTCATCGGTTGCTGTCTCAAATTAAAACGCTGCTCGCATAAATTCTGTCTGGCTTCAAAACTGCTTTGTCTATTGTTGAATAAAATAAAACAGGAGTTTTTATGAAAACATCATTAAAGGTTTTAACTTTGGCAGCGGCTTTATCAACTTTTTCAGGTTGTCCTGACAAAGGCGGCGGTAGCGCGGCGCAACCTGCGGTTTCTGTGTCAGGAATTGCAAGTAACGGTGAGTGTACAACAGATGCTGCAAATGCGTATTTGTTACTTAAATACAATAATGCTGACGTCAACCAAGTTAAAAATTCTTGCGCACAATTATCAAACTTATTAGGCGGCCAAACTTGCCGTATCACTAGTCGTAATTTAATCGCAAGCGTCTCTGATGTTCAAGCGCGCTGTAATCAAGCGAATGGTGTTGCTGGCAATGGAACGACATATCCGAATCAGCCTGGCTATCCAAACCAAAATGGATATCCAAATCAGCCTATTCAAAACGTTGCAGTTAAAAATTTAGTTTGTAGCATTGATGTTGCAAATGGTTCAGCTGCGGGTTCGATTTCAAATATGCCTGTTCAGGTTTTTGCAAATGGTGCCGATTTAAATTTATATGCAGACATGCAGAATACGAAATCATATTTAGGTGGAATTATTAATTACACAAGATACTTTCGCTCTGAAAAATTAGCAATTTTGAAATTAAAATTCAAAGCAGGAAATAGTTCATCAGCGGACACGTTGACATTGTCAGCGGATTTAAGAAATGGAAAAACAGCATCGGTTTCAGGTTTTGCGGGTTCAGAAGTTCGTATCGAGATTGCTCCGGATGCTGAGCAAGATACAGCATTAGTCGTTTCGTGTTCTGGCCAAGATACTTTTAACGCAGGCCCTGCGATCAATGGTGGAAATTTAAGTTGTGCAACTAAAGAAAACAACAATGGTAAAATCACAAGCGTATTGGTTTTAAAACCAGTCGGCGATTTTGATTCTGGCGTGTCTCCGATTAAAAATTCAAACTTAACGTTGGCTAATGAAGGTTCGGATTCATTATCAACATCTGTGAATCCATCAACAGCGTTTGAATCTTATAAATTAGTTTCTGGATTAACAACGCCATCGACTGTAAAAATTAAATCACCCGGATATTCTTTAGAATCAACTTGCTCTCGTAAATAGTTTTTGATCTGACTTTTGCACCGAGCCGACGCTTATTTCGTCGGCTCGCGTTAAACATCCGCATTGACGATAAAATTTTAAATTCTTAGAATTTTACCAATGGGATTATTCGACAGATTTGCAGATTATTTTTCAAATGACATCGCTATTGATTTAGGTACCGCCAACACATTAGTTTATGTGAAAGGGCGCGGTATTATTTTGGACGAACCATCTGTTGTGGCTGTTCAAAAAAATTATCGCGGTCAACAAAATCGCGTACTTGCCGTCGGTAAAGAAGCCAAGGAAATGCTTGGCCGCACACCTGGCAGTATCGTTGCCATCCGTCCGATCAAGGACGGAGTTATCGCAGATTTCGAAGTGACTTCGGCGATGCTGGGTTATTTTATTAAAAAATCAATTGGTGAAAAAAAATCTTTGGTTCGTCCGCGAATTATTATTTGTGTTCCTTACGGAATTACTCAGGTTGAAAAGCGCGCCGTCAAAGAAGCCGCTCAATCTGCAGGTGCTCGTGAAGTTCATTTGATCGAAGAACCTATGGCTGCAGCTATTGGAGCAGGTCTGCCAATCACAGAACCATCAGGAAATATGGTTGTTGATATGGGCGGCGGCACAACAGGTGTTGCTGTTATTTCACTGGGCGGAATCGTTTATTGTAAATCAATCAAAGTGGCGGGCGATAAATTCGACGAAGCCATTGTGAATTATGTTCGACGTCAGTTTAATTTATTAATCGGCGAACGGACTGCTGAAGCGATCAAATTAAAAATTGGAAACGCGTATCCCTTCGAACAAGAACGCACAATGGAAATTCGTGGTCGCGATCTGGTTGCGGGCGCGCCGAAAACAATTGAAATCACCAGTACTCAAATTAATGATGCTTTGATGGATTCATTGTCAGAAGTGATTGATGCTGTTCGCACGGCTCTTGAAAAAACACCACCAGAATTAGCATCAGATATTGTTGAAAATGGAATCGTGTTAACAGGTGGCGGAGCGCTGCTAGCAAATATGGATGTGTTACTTCGTGAGCGAACGGGTTTGCCTGTTTCAATCGCCGAAGATCCGTTGACTTGTGTTGTTATGGGTTCTGGAAAAGTTTTAGATCAATTAGATCTTCTCAGTCAGTTAACGATCGATTAATATATTTTTAATGGCAGAAAATAAATTTCAAAAAGAATGGATAGCTGTCCATTTATTATTTCCAAATTCAGCGCAAGCGCGCGACATTTTTTTATATGTTATATCTGAAGTCAGGAAAAATAACAGCGCCATCGATTATAATATTTATTATCTAAAACGTATAATTCAAATATTTTTAAAAACACCCGCTATACAATCCATGTTGTCATTTACTGAATTGGAAAACGAAAAATTTAAAAAGTGGCCAGAATATTATAAAAAATTATCTAAAACTGAATCTGTTTATGTTGTCGCAGCCCTTTTTTATCAATCTTCAGTTAATGAAATCGCTAGTCTTTTCAAAAGCACGCAGAAAAATACAGAACTGCAGATTAAAAAATCAATCTATAAAATTATTCCAAAGCCTGAATATAAATCAGTATTAAATACAGGATTTAAATTTAAAAAATATAATTCTGATAATGAATCAGATTTTTTTATCTATGATCATATTATTGATTATGTGCTAAATCCTAATTGCGCGGAAGGTTTTAAAACTCAGAAAAAAATATCAGAAGATGTGCGTTTTAAAAAATATTATGAACAAATCATTTCATTGCAGTCAGAATTACTGCAACTGGATAATAGAATCTATGAACTGCCTGTTCAGAAAACACCAGATCCAGATACAACAATGTCATCGGATGCGAAGCTGAATCAAAATTTATTTAACGGAAAAAAGAATATCGGCTATGCAGGCATTGTTATGACTGCAATTTTAGTATTTATGTATCGTCCCTTGTTTTTGCAAGAGGCATTAAATAAAAAAAATGTCGAGACAATTGAAATACAACAAATTAAAATCGATCGGCACAAAGACGATGGTTCATTGGCTGTTGCACAGATGGCACCTGATGCTAAAATTGAGACGGTCCGGCCAAAAACTGAAGCCGCAGCTGTAGTTCGTAATGATCAAGCGCCGGAAATAATGACCGATAAAAAAACAGCTGACGATGCTGTAACAAAAAAATCGGCGCCTGTTGAAAAAATTAAAACAGGTGGCGGTGTGTTTCGCGGAAAATTGTATGTGACAGACGTGCAGACGGTGATCAACGTTGTAAAAGAAAAAATTATTGTATTGGGTGGACAAAAAGCCGGTGAAGTTGAGCTGGGTTGGATGAAAAATGAAACCACTAGCTATTTTCACTTTTCGTTTCCGAATGAAAACAAAGCTGATCTTGAAGATTATTTGAAACAATTTGGAAAAATTGAGCTTGTGTTCGAGCCGCATCCACGCGTTATGCCTAAAGGAATTCAGCGTTATATCATAGAAATTAAACAAAATGAATAAACCAAAAAATATCAAATACAAATCGATGCGTTCGGTTTTAGTTATTTGGTTTATTTTATTCTCTGTTGTTCCGCTGGTATTTATGGGCTGGTATTCTATTTTTAAATTTCAGCGCGCGCTTGAAAACGAAGTTTCACAGCGTTTGCAAGGTAACGGTCGCGAAGTCGAAGCTTTGATTTCTGATTATTATACGCTAGTTACTCAGCAGCGCGATAAATACAGCCAAGATGCAAATTTACAGTATAATTTATCTATTGCTGACGAAGAACAGCTTAAGCAAATTGCGACGGATTGGATTCAGAAATCAGCCATTGCGTCAGTTTCATTTTACGATCGACAAGGCCGCTTGTTGGCGACGACATTTCGTGACGACAAAAATCTGATCCGGAATTTCGGTCAAAGCTCAGAACGTATTTTATTAAACGAAAAATATTTAAATTACCTTAAAGACAAATCAGACATCGGATTTGTTGATTCAACCAAAGACAAAATGTCTTTGGTTTTATTTTCAAAAGTGATATCTCCAGCCGGAAAACATTTAGGTTATTTTGAACAAATGATTGATCTCAAAGATTCATTTTTAAATCGAATTAAAAATCGACTGAAAATAGAAAGTTTCTTAATTGCTGAATCGGGGCAAATTATTTCAGCGACTAAGGATGATTTTAAAAAAATAAAAATCAATTCAAATAATTACAAAGACGATCAATTTATCGAATTTGATGACCGCAATCAAACATTGGGTTTTATTTTGTATCCATTATCGTGGGATCGTTCCAAATTTTATATGGGTTTGGGGACCGCGAAACAAGATTCACAAATCATATTAAAAAATATTCGCATCGCATTTTTATCTATGATTTCTGTGGTGTCGGTACTGCTAATTATTACTATTTTAGTCACAACAAATTGGTTTTTAAAACCCGTCCAGCGTTTAATTACGGGTTTTCGTTCGTTTGATAAAACGGATCAATTGATTCAGTTGCCGATTAATAACCGCACCGAAATTGGTTTATTGACAGAAACTTTTAATGAAATGACTTATAAAATTTATCAGACCAGATCTGATTTGCGAAAAAAAATCAAAGAACTTGAATTAGCAAACACTGAATTAAAAGAAGCGCAGGGTAAACTGGTTCATTCGGCAAAAATGAACAGCTTGGGGCAGCTGGTTGCGGGTGTGGCTCATGAGTTAAATAATCCGATTGGTTTTATTTTCAGTAACACGACACACTTAAAAGATTATTCGCAAAAATTATTTGATCTCATTGAAGCTGCCGAAAAAGCTCCACATGAAATAAAAAAATTCAAAGATGACATTGATTTTGAATATATAAAGAAAGATTTGCCTAAACTGATCAAGTCTTGCCAAGACGGCGCCCAAAGAACGCGTGACATTGTTTTGGGTCTTAGAAATTTTTCCAGATTAGAAGAAGCGCAACTGAAAGAAATTGATCTGCGCGAAGCTCTGGATACGACTTTAGAGCTTTTGCAGGGTGAAATTAAAAATCGATTGCAGGTGCACAGGCAGTACGAAACAATTCCGCCTGTTTTGTGTTACGCTTCGCAGATCAACCAAGTTTTTATGAATATTTTATCGAATGCTGTGCAGGCGATACAAGGCACAGGTCAATTGTGGGTGACAACAATTCCGTTAAAAGCCAACGTCAATCAACCAGGGCGTGTTCAAATTTCGATCCAAGACAGCGGTATGGGTATGGATTCGGTTACGCTAGAGAAAATTTTTGAACCTTTTTTTACAACCAAAGGCGTTGGTCAAGGAACTGGTTTGGGCTTAAGTATTTCTTACGGCATTATTCAAAATCACGGCGGCGAAATTCAAGTTCGTTCGCAAAAAGGGATTGGAACAGAATTCGTTATCATTATACCCTTAACGCCACCTAAAATGGTGTTGCCGTCTTAATTTACATCTCGATTTCTTTAAAAAATTCAGTCACACCGCAAATTATGATGTCGTCAATTTTTCGTTTTTTTTCTTTCATTGATACAGCAAAGCATTGTTCAACTTTGGGAAAATATTTTCTGAATATAATTAATCCTGAAAGGTCAGATTTTGTGATTTCACCCGATTTGACTTCGATGGCATACCATTTGTTTTTCCAGCGAATAATAAAATCAACTTCAACATCAGCGCGTGTG